>CAUWCC010000012.1:0-33057 GCA_963556805.1 uncultured Bulleidia sp.
CAATTTGCTGTGCCCTATTTTAACGGTTTTTTGTGAAAAGCCTGTGCCCTTGGTGTGCCCCTCTGCGGTTTTCGGAGATTGACATTCTGCATATTTAAGCGGTTTTACGGTTGTTTGTTGGTGTGCCCAAATTGTTTCAATTTCATCAATTTGCTGTGCCCTATTTTAACGGTTTTTTGTGAAAAGCCTGTGCCCTTGGTGCACCCTTATATTTTTTGAGCTACCTTTGAGCTACCGTTATGAATTTATATGCACTTAATACCCAAAAAAGGCTTGTTTATCACGTTTTCCATTTATACTATTTATAAAAACAGTTTCACATATTAACTGAGAAACTGTTCTTAGTTTTATTTATTTAGGACATTCATTCTTTCCAGCATGATATTACGTGCATGATCTTCCAAAGTATCATCTAATGGAGCAAGCACAGCATCGGGATGACGTTTACGCAATGCACGCAATAAGACAGCATCTGCTACTTTCGGGTTCTTAGGAAGCAATGGTCCATGCATATATGTTGCTAAAACAGTGTCTGTCATAAACCCTTCAAAACTATCTTGAAAGGTATTTCCGTTACCAGATAATACTTTACCAAACGGAGAAGAAACCCCTCTTGTCTGACCTCCGTGGTTCTCAAAACCTACGACAGGGAATGTTTCTCCATCCATCGTTGTCTCAACAGCAATATTACCAATGCAGCGATGATCACGATCGGTTGCTTCCGTATAATAATCAAAAAAACCAAGACCATCAATCACTTTACCATCTTGATCCTTATAATACTTGCCAAATAACTGATAACCACCGCAGATCAAGAGAAATGCTGTTTTCTCATCCATAGCTTTGGCAATAGATGCTCTTCTAGATAAAAGATCCTCATAGATCAAACCCTGTTCATGATCTGCGCCGCCGCCCATCAAAAACAAGTCATAAGAAGAAATATCACAAGAATCATGCAATGTCACACGATCAAGCGTGACATCGATCCCACGCTTTTGCGCTCTTACCCGGAGTACTTCGGCATTCCCCTTATCTCCATACAGATCCATCAAATTGTGATACATCCAAACGATTCGAAGATCCATTATTTGTGTTCCTCCTTCTTCAAGATCGTACGTGTTTCTTGTAAAGCAGTATAAGTAGAAACAATATAACTATCCAGATCAGCTTCATCCAACCAACGTACAGCCTGTGTGATATCCTCTTTGACGATGATACGATCCTCTAAACCATCATACTTTAATCGCAGTGCCATATCATACGCACGCAGACCAGAACATACGATATGCTTTACCTCAGCTGTATTTAAGCGTTCAAAATGAGCATCCCAGATCCAGCTGACGTCATGCCCATCCTGGGTATTATCATTCAAGATAATGCATATATTCTTTTCTCCAGGTCTAGCCAATATATATTTAAATACTTCATTTGTACCTGTTGGATTCTTAGCAAGATTCAAAACACAAGGCTTACGCAAAGCAAACTCTTCATTACGACCTTCTTTCATCTTAAATGTCGTAAAGACACGATCAGCCGCTGCTGTATCTTGACCAAATACCTTCATAACAGTTAAGACAGCTGCACAGTTATACACAGCATAGATCGTATTAATAAAAGAATGATACTGTCTTCCATCGCATGTAAAAGTACCATTTGCATAATCAACAGCTGTCACTTCTGTCTCTGGTCTGATCTTACCAAAGCCATCGTGTTCACAAACAAAAGAACCAATATGAGAATACTGGTAATAGTTATAATGCAATTCTCTACCACAGAATGGACAAAACTTACCTTCACTTGCTTCATCCGTTTCATCTTTGCTCACATCATTGCGATCTACTGTAAAATAGTGCAATTTTGCATTTGCAGCATTATAACCAATACGCATAACATTAGGGTCATTGCCATTTAAGATCAAGTGTCCATCAAAATCTTTCGTAACTTCCATAATTTTGCGAATAATCGTTTCCATCTCACCTGCACGATCTAACTGATCACGGAAGAAATTTGTAACGACTAAGGCAGACGGATGCAGGTTCTTGAATTGACGATATACGGTCAATTCATCAACCTCAATCACAGCCGCATCTGCTTGTACATGGAAAGATAGATCACTATGATCTGCCAGAAGTGAGGCAATACCAATATTTAGATTATCCCCACGACGGTTATTGATAACTTTCAATCCTGCCTCACGCAATGACTCAGCGATCAAATTCTGGGTCGTTGTTTTACCATTTGTACCAGTTACTAAGATCACGATCTTCGGCATCTTAAATTTTTGAATAAAGTTAGGATCCATCTTCAATGCAAGTTGTCCAGGAAAAGATCCGCCGCGGCCTACCTTGTGCAAGATAGAACCAGCCAGCTTAACTATGCCAAGTCTCAGATCCATTTTCTTCCTCCCTTTGCAAAACCGGCTTATAGAATGCACGATTTTCCAAAGCAAACATACGTGTTGTCCACGTACCAGGTTTTATACCATCTAATGCCTGACGCAATGTATTCATACGAGCATCAAGATTATCGACCAAAGATAATACTTCTGCCTCCTGAACCTGCGGCAGAACAGGTGAACCAAATTCATAATGACCATGATGAGAAAGGATCATATGATGCAGTAAGACAGCCTGTTCACTGCCTTCATACCCTTTTGCTTCTGCAACTTCTGTCAAAATACCATTGGCAATCGAAATATGTCCCTCAAGTCTTCCTGCCAATGTATATTCTGTAGAGATCGGCCCGCTCATTTCCACTGTCTTGCCGACATCATGCACAAGTGCACCCGCCAAAAGAAGATCGCGATTCAGCTGTGGATAATGATCTGCAATCGTCATACACATCTCTGCCATCGATAAGGAATGTTCAGATAGACCGCCGATGAAATTATGATGGATCTTAGAAGCAGCTGGATATGTTAAATATCTGTCATACACCTTAGCAAGCATGCCTCTTACCAATTCCTGCAAGACATGATCCGAGATCATATTGACATATCTGCCAAGCTTCTGTTCACGTTCATCTTTTGACTGTTCAGAAGATGCTACATAGCTGGAAAGATCTACTGTATTTTGATCTAGACGCTCAACATGATTGATGCGCAATTGCAAAGCACCTTTGTAATCTAAAACTTCAAACGATACCATTGCTACTTCACCAACATAGATCAATTCCTCATCAGTTGGTTTAACATCCCAAAACTTACCATCGATCATGCCCGTATCATCAGATAACGTCAATGTTAAATATGGTGATCCCTTTGCCGTTGTGCCATTTTTGACCTCTTTTATCATCAACGGCTCCTTCAGCCGCATTTTTTCTTGAAAATCCTTAATCTTTGTCATCGTTCCACTCCATTTCATCTATTACTGCGTATATATCTCCACTCTTATACCCTTGTCCTGCACAATACCGAAAGACACGATTCCGACATGCTGCCCCGCTATATTGTCTCTCGTATCTTCGTTTGGCCTTAACAGCACATCTCTTCAAGTTATCCAATTCTCTTGTTTCACTGCGAGAAAAATCCAGCTTCTCTACAGCATTTTCAGCGATTTCACTACTATAACCGCGCAGGATCAACTTATTACGGATCATATATTTCTGTCTCTTGACAGAATCTGTACGCAATCCTCCCAACAATTTCTGAGCATATGTGAGAGCATCTTCTGCCTCCGTATTTGGCTGCTCTGCCAACTTCTCATGGATCATCTCGATCGGCAGACCTTTCTTGACAAGATCTCGGCATATCTTATCCGTTCCCTGGAAAGAAGCATGCATTGAACTAATAGCTTCTTCACAATATCTTTCATCATCGATATAACCCTTGCCTTCCAGTTTTTCGATGATATTGTTCACAGTACGAATATCACACTTCGTTTCCTTGCAAAGCCAATCATACATCTCTTTACGTGTACGATCCTTCATTGTGATTCTACGGATGCAGCTTTGATATGCAAGTACACCCTCCTGCTTCATAGTCAACTGTTCAACTAATTCTTTAGAGATCATGCCACCCTTGCGAAGTCCAAGATCTGCATAATCATCCATTGTCACAAACAATTTAGACTCTTCCTTTGAACCAGAAAGAAGATGAAGTTGAATGTATGTATCTTTCACCGAGACATCATCAATACAGCTGTAACCATGATATGCATCCAATGCTTTCTCATATACTTGAATGACATTTTCGCCAAATGTTCTGCCACTGTAAGATGATACACGCTTAACACAGTTAAGAGAGATCTCATGACGTTCCATTTGATCAAGAGACATAAAGTGCTTAAATCTCTCCGCAAAGACCTTCTCATCCTCATAAAACCACCCTGTAACATCATTCTCTACAAGATCTGCTAAAACATCATCATACCTTGCAAACAACGGAATACCAGCTGCTAACGCCTCAATAAAAGTCATTCCCTGTGTCTCTGTCAAACTAGCAGAAACAAAAGCATCCGCTGCCCGACAAATATCAGAAATATCATCTTTAGGAAGAGGTCCTGCCATCTTGATACGCTCATTAAGACCTAATTCCTCAATCAGATGCGATAATTTATCAAAATCAGGTCCGCCGCCCACGATCAACATCTTAGCATCCAATCCTTTAGATACAGCATATTTCACACACCGAATCACGACATCGATCGACTTTTCTTCCGCTAATCTACCAACAGACAACAAAAGTGTATCATTCATTTTAAAACCATACTTCTCCCTAATCGCTTTTGTCTTTTTCGGATCTGTATGTTCTGGAGAAAACTCATCTAATTCTAACCCTGTAGGAATCACATCAATATTCGTACGAATATGATAACCTTCGAGCATTGCCTTTGTCTTTTCACTAGGCGCGATGACCCTGACGCTCGAATTTCCATATAACTTAGAAAGTCTTGCTACAAGCTTCTTCGCATATTCATCCACCGTCGGTGAGTTAATAAAATTGATATAGTGCGTATAGTCCTCATATGTAGTGTGATATGTACTAACTAAAGGAATATCTAACTGTGAAGAACAAATATGTGCAAAAATACCAATACCAAACTCTGTCTGAGCATGGATGATATCTAGATCCAAAGCCCTAATCTCCTGTAAAGCCTTAAAATGAAATGGTGATGTCATAACATACCCATACAAGAACTTCAACTCTGCACCGCGAAAACGCAGTACTCTGCCATTATCTTCCCAGTGTGTTGCCACACCACCTTCAGAATTTGTCGTGATCACATAAACATCATGACCTAACTTCTCCAGTTCTTTCCGCAGAATATATGTACTATTCGCCACCCCATTAATCTCTGGTGGAAATGTATCTGAAAACAATCCAATTCTCATAGTATTACTCTCCATTGCCGATCTGCCCTGTGATCGACTCCATCACCTGTACTGCCGGTCGTGTTTTACCATACAAGAATACCAATGCCCCTACGATTGTCTGGAAATAATATGTCATTACACGCCATACGATCATCAAAGATGATGCATGTACATGTGACAAGATCGTAGAAAACATCAATACAAAGGTTGCCTCTGTACCACCAGACGAACCTGGCAGAGGCACAAAAGCATTGACCATTGCAACAAAGGAAGACAACGCTACCGTGTCTAACCACATTTCAGGACCGATATATATATGCAAGGCCTTGGCACAAAAGAATGGTACACTGTAAAAGATCACCAAACGCATTAAATTGCATAATCCAACTTTTAAGATCATTCTCTTGTGTTCCTTTAAAACCACAACTTCATGCTCAAATCGCATCAACTGTTCTGCCATTTTACGACGCATTTCTTCTTCATCTTTAATGAAATGAAATTTATAAGCAAAATGAATACCTGTTGTAGATAACCAACGATAAAACTTCGGGAACTTCACCATCGCCCACAACACTGCAATCACTGCCGAATTCACCATAAACCCAAACAAAACAATCAGAAAGAATTGGGAATAATGACTATAGTAATATCCAAAACGAAGTATCAATAAAAGCAGAACAAACAAACTCATGGTCGTTTGATAAATAATAAAATCCAACCACAAAACACCTACTGCTGCAGAAGCAGGAATGCCTTGTTTTGTAAAAATATATAACTGTGCAAACTGTCCGCCGGAAGCAGAAGGTGTAATATTGTTAAACAGAGATCCTGTATATGAATTTACAAACCCTTGCCTCCATTTATATCCTTTAAAAGAGACCTGACATTCCTGTTTTAATCCCCATCCATGGATCACACGATCCATCACCATCATGCCAGCCACAAACAGCAAAATACTAACATCCGCATTTTGCAATATATCTACAACTTCTTCAAAATCATTCCGTAACGTCAACCAAAGTACGAGTCCTGTCAATGAAACTACCAACAGTAAAGTAAACACAGGACTCTTTATAAATTTTTTTACTTTATCTTTCATACTCACCTTCCGGTCATTGCTGCAAAACAGTCTCGTAGATTTTCTTTAATTGCTTGCCGATCTCCTCAATACCACGCTCTTCTGCTGTCTTGTATCCTTCTGCTGTCGTATCCGGCAATTCTTTCTCCACTATACCACGCAGTAATCTTGCAAAATCATCATTCGTTCTGCCCTTATAGCAATTTATACCATCTTGCAACCAAGGATCAAAAGCACCGATATCTCGTACAAGGATCGGGCACTTTGCAGCCAATGCCTCTAATACAACAATCCCTTCTGTCTCTTCAAGTGACGGAAAGAAGAAAACATCCGCATTTGCATACGCACCTTCTATGATCGGCCCTTTCACATATCCTGGAAATATAACATTAGAAGGGTGATCTTCTATCACTTCCGTTATTTCATGAGGGATCACAAGTTTAGAGATATCTCCAAACCAGATAAACTTATACTGCGGCAGTCTTCTAGCAGTTTCAACGAAATCCAAAAGACCCTTACGTTTAAATAATAAACCAACACCGATCACAACTTTATCATCATCCTGCAAACTAAAATACTTACGAAATGCCTTGATCTTCTCAGGATCAGCTTTATACCGTTCTAAATCTATACCATTTGATACAGGATAAATCGGCAATGTAATACCATAACTCTCTAATAAAGACTTGGAGTATGGAGTAGGCGTAATGATCGCATCCGCCTTTGTATATAAGTTGACAAGCCAAGTCTTGTAGAGGGGTGCGATCTGATTGGATAAAAAGAAACTATCTCTAAAATCTTCTTCTGTAGAATGTGCATGATAAATCACCTTTTTCCCCAATGATCTGGCATGACGGATCATACTCTCTGAATTCACGCCATAGGTATTAATGTGAAGAATATCATAATCTTCCGCCCATGGATCGGTAGTATATGCAATGCCTTGTGAAGTCAAGGCTCTTTTCTGATGTTCAAAGGCCCTGCCGATACCAGAGACCTTGATCATGTTTTCACCTTCAAAATATAACAGAATCTTCATAAATACTCCTTCTTTTATTATACTCTAGCAATAGGAATACTGCACACCCCAAACCCAAACCTAAAACATTCTTAAAAAGAACTTATATTTTTTCTAATATGGATATTTGTTGCAAAACAAAAGGCAGAAGGAAATCCTTCTGCCTCATATAGTCGATAATTTATATATTCGGATGATCAATTACTGATCGTTAGCCTTCTTGATGAGCTTAGCATAACGAGTCTGTGCATCAGACAATGTCTTAGCAAATGCAGCCTCAGCAGCTTCAGCACCCTTCAGCTTAGGAAGGTTGAAGTAACGAGCTTCATTCATCAGGAAGTCATGGAACTTAGACCAATCAGGTTCCTTAGAGTCGATCTGCAACGGCTTCTCGAGTCTCGGGTCATAACGGTACAGAGTTACATAACCGCAGTCAACTGCGTTCTTCTGTACTGCTGGAGCATGAACCAGACCGCCCTTGATACCCTGTTCAGCACACGGAGAGTATGCAATGATCAGAGATGGACCTTCATAAGATTCAGCTTCCTTGAATGCCTTGATAGTCTGGAGCTGGTTAGCACCCATGGATACAGATGCAACATAGCAATGACCATATTCCATAACGATCTGGCCAAGGTCCTTCTTAGACATAGCCTTACCACCAGCTGCGAACTTAGCGATAGAAGCAGCCTGAGAAGACTTAGAGGACTGACCACCAGTGTTGGAGTAAACCTCAGTATCGAGAACAAGAACGTTAACGTTCAGATTGTTAGCCATAACATGATCAAGTCCACCGTAACCGATATCGTATGCCCAACCGTCGCCACCGACGATCCATACAGACTTGGAGATGAGATCTCTCTTCATGTCAAGGATTTCCTTAGCACCTTCATTAGAAGAAGCCTCGAGGTTCTTAACAAGAGAATCATATACAGCACGCTGAGCCTCTCTATCATCCTTAGCAGCCATGTACTTCTTAAAGTCTTCAGCCAACGGAGCTTCAACCTTATCCAAGTTCTCTTCCATGAGCTTGAGGATACGAGCAGACTTGTAGTACTGGGAAATAGCCATACCAAAGCCGTACTCAGCATTATCTTCGAACAAAGAGTTAGCCCAAGCAACACCATTGCCATCCTTATCTGTTACGAACGGTGTAGAAGGTGTAGCAGAGCAGTAGATCATGGAGCAGCCTGTTGCATTAGCAACGAGCATATCCTTACCGAACAACTGAGAAGCAAGTCTGTAGTATGGAGCCTCACCACAGCCTGGGCAGCATCCAGATACCTCGAAGTAAGGCATCAAGAGAGATGTACCAGCAACTGTGTTCTGGTTGCCATATTCAGCCTTGTACTCTGTTTCCTTATAAAGGTAATCAGCAACAGGTTCAGCATCCTGAGCATCAACGATGTCAACAACAGACAATGCCTTTGTCGGACATACATGCAAGCAGACACCACAGCCTACGCAGTTCATCGGAGAAAGCTGGATTCTATAAACAAGACCTGCTTCCTTAGCACCCTTATATGCAGGTGTAGGTTCCTTAACTGCCCATTCAACACCGCATTCCTTAGCAATGGATTCAGCCTTAGCAGCTTCTTCCTGATTGAGAAGGAACGGACGAATTGTTGCATGAGGACAAACGAATGCACACTGACCGCACTCTACGCACTTGTCAGCATTCCAGCTTGGAACTGTAGCAGCAATGTTTCTCTTTTCCTTGAAAGCAACGTTTTCAGGAATTGAACCATCGATAACATCCGGCTTAATGAAGTCGGATACCTTCATGTCTTCACCACCCAAAGAGTTGATGACCTGAACATTTGTATCGAAGTGATCATCACCTGTCAATTCGAACAATGTAGCCTTAACTGGCAAGTTGCTCCATTCAGGCTTAACAGTAACTTCTACCAAGCCTTCAGAACCCTTATCGATAGCTGCACAGTTGTTATTAACAACATCATCACCCTTACGAGCATATGTCTTACGAGCAGAATCCTTCATGAGTTCAACTGCTGTGCTGTAAGGCATGATCTGCTCATTCAGCTTAAAGAATGCAGACTGCAGAATTGTATTTGTATGACGACCCATGTGTGTCTCAGCAGCAAGCTTGTTAGCATTGATGATGAAGAACTTAGCATGATGATCAGCCAGACCCTTGAGCATTCTATTAGGCAGTCTATCTTCTACCTCATCAGCAGACATTGTTGTATTCAACAAGAATGTACCGCCATCCTTGAGGTCACGAACCATATCAAACTTAAATGCATAAGATTCCAAAGAGCAAGAAATGAAGTCTGCCTTATCGATGTAATAAGGAGAATGGATCGGGCTCTTACCAAATCTCAAGTGAGATCTTGTAACGCCGCCTGCCTTCTTGGAGTCGTATGCGAAGTAAGCCTGAGAATAAAGATCAGTATTGTTACCAATGATCTTAACTGTAGACTTGTTAGCACCTACAGTACCATCAGAACCAAGACCATAGAACAAGCAAGATGTGTAATCAGCATCAACCTTGATATCTACTGGTGCAAGGGACAGATGAGTTACGTCATCATCAATACCCAATGTGAACTCTTCCTTCGGCTCATCCTTCTTGAGTTCTTCAAATACAGCGTTGATATCGGAAGGGTTAGTATCCTTAGAGGACAAACCATAACGACCACCGATCAACTTAATGTTCTTGTGGTTACGGAGTGCATACTCAACATCCAAGAACAACGGCTCACGGGAACCAGGTTCCTTAGCACGATCGAGAACCGCAATCTTCTGAACTGTTTCAGGAAGAACTGCTTCCAAATACTTCTGGGAGAACGGACGATACAGATAAACCTTGATCAAACCAACCTTTTCACCCTGCTTTGTGAGTGTGTTGATTGTTTCTGTGATCGTATCTGTAACAGAGCCCATAGCAATGATGACTCTTTCAGCATCCGGAGCACCAACATATGTAAATGGAGCATAATCACGACCTGTGTGCTCACTGATCTTCTTCATGTACTTAGCAACAATTTCAGGAACAGCATCGAAGTGTGTGTTCTGTGCTTCAGTAGCCTGGAAGTAGATATCATCATTCTGAGAACCGCCTCTTGTAACTGCATTTCCATGCGGGTTAAGAGCGTGAGCGCGGAATGCTTCCAACTTTTCTGTTGGCAACAAGCTCTTCAAGAAGTCGTAATCCATAACTTCGATCTTATCAATCTCGTGGGATGTACGGAAACCATCGAAGAAGTGCATAACCGGTACGGAACCATCAATAGCAACCAAGTGTGCAACACCGCCCAAGTCCATGCAGTCCTGAACAGAATGAGAGCACATCATAACGATACCTGTCTGACGGCAAGCATAAACGTCCTGGTGGTCACCGAAGATGGAAAGTGTATGTGTAGCAAGAGATCTTGCTGCAACATGGATGACACCCGGCAACATCTCACCCTTAAGCTTGTAGATGTTCGGGATCATCAGAAGAAGACCCTGAGAAGCTGTGAATGTTGTTGCAAGTGTACCTGCCTGCAGAGCGCCGTGCAATGCACCAGCAGCACCGCCTTCAGACTGCATTTCAACAACCTTTACTTTGTCTCCGAAAACATTCTTACGACCAGCTGTAGCCCAATCGTCAACATGTTCTGCCATCGGAGAAGATGGTGTAATTGGATAGATACCAGCTACTTCAGTAAACGCATAAGCAGCGTGAGCTGTAGCTGTATTACCATCCATGGCTTCGAAAACCTTTTTGTTTTCTGTACTCATATATCCTCCTAATCTCTTTAAAATTATACTCCAAGCATAGATTCATTTCCACCTTCACAAATAAATGTTTCATGAAAATGAATATATAGGCAAAAAAAGAGATACTAAACAGTATCTCCCAAAATGATCTCTTTACTTTGCACCGTTCATCGATCTCATGACATTGCGGATCTGCGCCTCGGAAGGCTTACGTCCCATAGACATGAACATCGCACGGATCATCTTTTCATTTACCGGCGGATTTTCCTTCAATTCCTTTTCAAAATGCTTCTTTGTCAGGAAAAAGGAAATACCTGCACCGATCAGGCCGCCCAGTACGAACCAGCCAAGACTTGACCAGAATACACCCATTTTTCACACCACCTATCTGTATAAACAATTCAATTTTACTTATTTCAATTCCTGTTTTCAACCCTCATTATGCCGCCGTATTGACGCTCTCATCATCCCACCTGCAAACATATATGGCAACGGATCATATACTTTCACAAGCTGAGGGACCAATGACAGTTTTATATATTTACCTATTTCGCTACGAAGTTCTTCCATATCCGGCACCATATTGCAATATACCACAATGATCGCAGGATCTAATTCCGCAATAATGATCGCCAAATATTTTGCGACAACCTCCAATGTTCCCTCTGGTGTCATAGCCAATTTACGCGGATCTTTCGAATACCGCAGCAATTTTGCAATATATTGCATCTCTCCAGCGATACCATGCTTCCCTTCCAGCAAAGTACCGTTCACGATCGATCCAACACCAGATGTACGAGATGCCAGAGGATGAAAATAGAAACTAACATCCCCTATCCCTTCATGCATACCATAGTATCCCAAGGCCATTGCATCCGCATCATTCACGAAACAAAAAGCACGATGATACCTTCTTTCAAAACGATGCTGTACTTCTACATTGCATATACCAGGCTGTTTGAACGTCAATCGTCCTTCCTGCAAGATACCCGGCGTGCATATGATGACAGTATGGATCTCATCTCTTTCTTTTAAAACAACGTCTAGAAGGTCCTCTAAATCCCGAAGCCGATAACTTTCCTTTAAGACCTGTCCTGTCTTTTTACATGTGCCATGCCGATAGATCCGATATACAAGCCGCACCGAATGATCATCTAAAAATACAGCAACACACAAAGCATCACCTTCCATATCAAGACCAATCTGATCAGATGCCAAATTCTGCTCTTGCTGTGTCTGATCACCATCCTCCACTACCTTGTCAGCAAACTGCAGCAAGCCTGTCACATCATATGTCCCAAAGATACCAGCAGGTACGACCGCAACTGGACACGTCCGTAAGATCTCTTTCACTTTATCCTGCATAAATGCGATCTGTGGTGCTAAAAGCACCGCATCACAATCAAACCCGCTCATAAATAAACGATTATAATCCACTGCTTGAAAATCCAACTCCAATTCCAAGACACGACAAGCCTCTTGTAGCTTCATAACAAAGAATGATGTTGTCAAACCACTCGTACAACAAAGCAGTATCTTCTTTCTCTTCTTTTGCTTAACATTGCCTAGAACCCTCATCATCTCATCAAAAAGTTCTTTTGCATGCCCTATCTCCTGCAATTCAAAGTGAAGGTAAAAAGCCGCTTCATCAGATAACAAATTTCGGACCTGCAGTTCCACAACGATCTGTTCCGTGATCTCATAGATCGTAACAAAACCACAGGCATTACCACTCTTGATCTCAGCATGCACTGCCCCATCTTCTTTGAAAATATGTACATGATAACCTTTTTTCTTCTGACCTTCGATATAAGCCAGAAATGATTGCATGATCTCGTTCTCCATAATACCTCTACATGTATTATAACAGCTGTTTCCAAACAAGAAGACATAAAGAAAAGCTGTCTGATCTACAGACAGCTCATAAGACTTACAAAGGCCGAAGGGGGTGATATGTTCCCTCTTATGTAGAGGTGGGTATCCTTGGTCATTCGTTAGGATCCCCGACCGTATCGGGTATTCACTCAGAAATCTCCAGTCAGGATTCCCTTATATCAAAATGTAGGAAAAATACTAAATCCTCCGGCAAGAATTATTATAGGCAAAACTATTATTTAAACTAGTCTTGACATCCTTATTCTTTCTCTGAATTCTGTTTCGTTTTAATACCCAAGATCTCCAACTGTGCAGGATCTACGTAGTTTGGTGATTCACTCATCAGATCCAAAGAACTATTTGTTGTCGGGAAAGCTACAACATCACGAATATTGTCTGTACCAGCCAATACCATTGTCAAACGTTCCAGACCAATACCGACACCACCATGCGGCGGTGTGCCGAACTTAAAGGCATCTAAGAAGAAACCAAACTTATTACGAGCTTCCTCCATGGACATGCCGATCGCCTCAAATACCTTCTCCTGCAATTCCTGATCATGAATACGGATAGAACCGGACAACAGTTCATAACCATTCAAAACAAGGTCATATGCACGGGAATTTACATGCTCAGGATCTGTGAACAACTTATCGATATCCTCTTCACTAGGTGCAGTAAATGGATGATGTGCTGCGACCCATCTATTCTCTTCTTCACTATATTCAAACATTGGGAAATCTGTTACCCACACAAACTTATACTGTTCTTCATGTGGAATAAGATCCAATTCATGTGCTAATCTAACGCGCAATGCACCCAATGCACTTCTAGCAACACCAGCCTTATCCGCAATGATCAATACCAAATCACCATCTTTCGCATCCAACTTAGCTGCTAATGCTTCCTTTTCTGCATCACTCAATGGTTTTGCAACACTGCCGCTGAACACACTATCAGACATCTTCAAATAAGCAAGTGCCTTAGCCTTGAAACCATGCTTCACAAAATCCTGCAACTGATCCAGACCCTTACGGCTGTACTTATCTGCAGCTCCTTCAAACTTCAAACAATCGATCTCACCACCGTTTTCAAGACAATTCTTGAATACAGCAAATTCAGTATTTTCAAACAGAGAAGAGATATTGATGATCTCATTGCCGAAACGAAGATCCGGCTTATCACTTCCAAATCTCTGCATGCAGTCGTGCCATGGAATACGGATAAAGTGATCTTCCAGCTCTACATTCTTCGTACCCTTGAAAATAGCCTTCATCAACTTTTCTACTTCCGAAAAGATTGTTTCCTCATCACCAAATGACATCTCAATATCGATCTGTGTAAACTCTGGCTGACGATCAGAACGAAGATCTTCATCACGGAAACATCTAGCGATCTGGAAATATTTCTCCATACCAGAGATCATCAATAACTGCTTAAAGATCTGCGGAGACTGTGGCAATGCCCAGAATCTACCGTTATAGATACGAGAAGGAACAAGATAGTCTCTTGCACCTTCTGGTGTACTTCTCGCTAAGATCGGTGTTTCAACTTCAACAAAACCATCTTCATCCAATACATTACGTGCGATCATGCAGATCTTATGTCTCAACATGAGATTCTTCTGTAAAGCAGGGCGACGCAGATCCAAATAGCGATACTTCAAGCGTGTATCTTCACTTGTTGTTGTATCATCACTAATATCGATCGGAGATGTTTCAGCAGTATTTACAACAGAAACACAAGCCGCATTGACTTCAATCTCACCTGTTGCCATATTCGGGTTGCTTTCCTTACGTTCATTTACAACACCTGTAACCTGCAGGATATATTCATTTCTGACATCCTTGATCTGATCGGACAACTTCTCATCAAATACGATCTGTACAAGACCGCTGCGATCGCGCAAGTCAACAAATACCAAAGAACCAAAATTTCTTCTCTTATTGACCCAGCCGATCAATGTTACATTCTTACCAGCATCACTCTTACGAAGTGTGCCACATCCGCATGTTCTTTCCATTATCCATTCATCCTTTCCTTCAATGCAGAAACAAGTTCATCCAAAGCAATGCTTACCTGTTCCTTTTCACCGCTCTTCTTCAAATTCACAGTACCATTCTTTACTTCATCCTCACCAATGATGACGATATAAGAAGCTTTGCAGCGATCGGCACTCTTAAACTGTGCTTTCATGCCGCGTGGTGTCAAATTGCCATCTGCCACAAAACCAGCATGACGTAGTGTCTGTACAACAGACAACACATTACCAGCTACATCACCCAGACCAATAACATAGACATCGGCATGATCCTCTTCCTTGAAGTCATGTCCTTCCTTCTCTGCCAAAGCGATCAATCTTTCAAGACCAATGGCAAAGCCGATACCACTCATTTCCGGTCCGCCAAAATATTCAACAAAGTGGTCATATCTGCCACCGCCAAAAATCGTACCTTGGGCACCACTGTCACTTCTTGTTGAAACAACTTCAAATACTGTATGTGTATAGTAATCCAAACCGCGTACAAGCTGTTCGTTGATCTCATATGGGATATGCAAAGCATCCAAGGCTTGCAGGACCTTCGCAAAATATGTCTTAGATTCTTCGTTCAAATAATCAGAAAGCTTAGGTGCATGCTTCATGCATTCCTTATCTGCATCTTCCTTGCAATCAAGGATACGCAGCGGATTCTGTTCCAAACGACGATGACAATCTGGACAGAGTTCCGGCAGATATGGTGTGAAGTACTCACGCAATGCCTCACGATATGCGGCACGGCTCTCATCATCACCCAATGTATTGATCAAAACCTTTACACTAGAGATATCCATCGCTTTTACAATGTCATAACCTAATGCAATCGTTTCAGCATCCAATTCTGGTGTCTTTAGACCAATATTCTCTACACCAAATTGATGGAACTGTCTTTGTCTGCCCTGTTGTGGACGTTCATGACGGAACATAGCTCCCATATAGTAGAAACGAGCTGGAACCTCCATACGCCCATACAACTTATGCTGATCAAATGCACGGATCACACCGGCTGTTCCCTCAGGACGTAATGTATAGGAATCATGACCCATCGTGAATGTATACATCTCTTTGTTGACCATATCGGAACTGTCATTCTTACGGGCAAATACATTCGTACTTTCAAAGTAAGGCGTACGGATCTCATGGTAGCGATACTTCTTCGTAATATCACGGATCGTATTCTCTACATCATGCCACTTGCCTACCTCTTCCGGCAGAATATCATATGTGCCTCTAGGTGTTTGATACTTCATAAAATCTCCTTTCAAATAAAATAAAAAGCGCCCTTTCCAAGGACGCTGAAATGCGCGGTACCACCTTAGTTTATGGCTTTGCCATACTCTCAAAGCTTTAACGCAGCTGACGCCTTTCCTACTACTGTTTCAGAAAGGATCCTCCAGAGTGTCTCTTTCTTCCTTCCACATAGACTTTTTCACCAAGCCGTCTTCTCTTTACTGCTTCCAGAATAAATTTCTCTTTCTTCGAATATGTAAAAATTATAGCATCTTTCTATCCAAACTCAATCATTAATGTGATGCCCGACTCACGGAAACCACTGACTCTACTTTTCGGATATTTGCGATTAAAGCATTCAAATGCTCTAAATTTCTAACATTTACCTGCATCTTAACAGTTGTGATCAATGATTCATGATCCAATACAGCATTGATCGCATTCATCGGTGCCTTCAATTGCGATACAACAGTCACGATATCTGTGATCAAGAACTGACGATCATGGGCCTTGATCAAAAGATCAGAAGCATATGTTCGTTCTATGTTGCCATCATCCCACTGTACATCGATCCTTCTTTCCTTTACCCCCTGCATATTCGGACAGTCAGCACGATGCACCTTGACACCAACACCTTTTGAAATATAACCAATGATCGGATCCCCATACACCGGCATACAGCATCCTGCCAGTGACATCTTCATCGATTCAATGCCAGGTATCACAACCCCAAATTTAGAAGTTGCTCTACGTTTCACAGGTTCCCGATTCATCACCCTGTTCAAAACATCGTCATCACGGATAGAACGTTTTTGATTCGTCAATTTCTGACAAACATCGGTCGGATTGATGGATTTGACCGCAATACCGTACATCAAGTCTACATAACTATAGACATTGAAAGTCTTCATAATAGCTTCATACTTCTTGCGATCTTTATACTCTTTAGCATCAAAACCACGACGACGAAGTTCATCGTACATGATCTTCTCACCATCTTCGACACGATCTATTTTATTTTCATTTTCTTTTCTTGTCAGATATGCTTTGATCTTGTTCTTCGCTTGATTTGTCTTAACAAACTTCAGCCAGTCCTCACTTGGTCCTGTACCCTTTAATGTCTTGATCTGTACCACATCACCTGTATGCAATTCTGTATTTAAAGGTACCATGACATTGTTCACGATAGCGCCTACTGCTGTATGACCAACATCAGTATGAACACGATATGCAAAGTCGATCGGCGTAGCCCCATTAGGCAGATCAATGACACGACCTTTCGGGGTCATGACATAAACATTTGCCTCAAAGACATCATGTTGCAAAGTTGCCATATATTCCGAAGCATTATCATTTTCTGCCTCCTCT
The DNA here is from genome assembly GCA_963556805.1 of uncultured Bulleidia sp. Taxonomy (GTDB): domain Bacteria; phylum Bacillota_I; class Bacilli_A; order Erysipelotrichales; family Erysipelotrichaceae; genus Bulleidia. Next base: position 17,647 of record CAUWCC010000012.1, read on the forward strand.
GAATAAACTGCAAAACTCTTAAACCATGATAGCTTATCTTCAATTTCCTTCTGTTCCTTCTTGGCATCATAGCGTGATCCTTCTTTATACTTCCAATGCGCAGCAATACCACGCTCGGCGATCTCATCCATCTCTTCCGTACGGATCTGTATTTCGAAGATCTTACCATTATCTCCAATGATCGTTGTATGCAATGACTGATACATGTTGGTCTTAGGACCAGCAATATAATCTTTTAAACGATTCGGGATCGGCTTGTATTTCGCATGAATATACCCAAGGATCTCATAACAATTCTGTTCCGTTTCTGTTACGATACGAATTGCTAAAAGATCTAAGATCTCATCAAACCGCTTATGTTTCTTCACCATCTTGTTATAGATAGAGTAAAGATGTTTTGAACGTCCAAAAATACGGAACTTAAAATCACGCTCTTCCAGCATCACTTTGATCTCATCGATCATATGTGATACAGATTCATCTCTCTCCTTCTTCTTCATCTCTACCAAAGAAGCAATATGATAATACTCATCACGATTCAAATAATAGAAACAAAGATCCTCCAGCTCATTCTTGATTGCACTGATACCAAGACGATGAGCGATCGGTGCATATACATCCAAAGTCTCAGCCGCAATACGTTTCTGTGAAGCTTCCGGCTGATATTGCAAAGTACGCATATTATGCAGACGATCTGCCAGCTTGATCAAGATGACACGAACATCTTTCGCCATTGCAATAAAGATCTTTCGATGATTGCTTGCTTGATATTCTGGATCATCTTTTCCTTTGAACTTCAAGGTACCGATCTTAGTAACACTATCTACAAGCTCTGCGATTTCTTCACTAAAACGATCTGCCAGTTCTTCCTTCGTGACCCCTGTATCTTCGATCGTATCATGGAGAAAACCTGCTGCGATCGTACTTGGACCAGCCTGCAGCTGGGCCAGGATATAAGCTACATTGATGAGATGGATGAAATACGGTTCTCCGGATTTACGGAACTTACCGGCATGATGCTCGGCCGCAAAATTAGCAGCACGCTCAATCAGCGCAATGCTTTCTGCATTCTTCATATATCTGCGTACTTCTTGTATCACGTCGTCAACACCGACTACCTGATGGTCTTCCATCACATCCACCTCCTTTTGATTATGCTAAAAGATCGAAGAAAAACTCTTCGATCAAAACTTCTTACTGATCACTCAAAGACATCAGCTTAAATACATCATATTTCTGTAATGAAGCATCCTGCGGAATACCTGTCAATTCCACAACAAAAGCAAGACCTGCAACCACACCGCCAAGAGACTCGATCATCTTGCATACCGCAGCAGCTGTACCGCCTGTTGCCAAAAGATCATCTACAATGACAACTCTCTGCCCCGGCTTGATCGCATCTTTATGCATGAACAATTCATTGGAACCATACTCCAAATCATACTTCACACTAATCGTCTCACGCGGCAGCTTGCCTGGCTTTCTGACCGGCACAAAACCAAGACCCAACTCTGTAGCAGTCGGTGCACCAAAGATGAAACCACGACTCTCAGGACCGACGATCACATCTGCTTCTACGCTCTTTGCATATTCAGCAAAACGATGTACAGCCTCACGGAAAGCTTCTCCATCCGCAATCAATGGTGTTACATCACGGAACAAAATACCTTCCTTGGGAAAATCCTTAATGGATGCAATATAATTTTCAAGATCAATAGCCATAATCCTATTCATTCCTCCGTTTATATATATTTGTTATTATACAACATTTCTGCTAGTGAATTTCCTCAATTACGACCTGCGGTGTGATTCGATCACGAAAACGATTCACATCCAATCTACCGATGATCTCTTTCGGGACATCTGGCAGATCCGCACCACCACCAAACTTCACAGCATAACACTCTCCATATCCTGTTTGAAAGGTATATCTCGTAACACTTCGATATCTCTTCACTTCTATATCATGAAAATCACGGATAGAGAAAAGCGGCTGTAGCAATTCTTTAGGATATGGTTCTAATATTTGCAATCCCATGATCTCATCTGTTGTTAAGTCACTTGTACTACAAGCAATCACTGGCACTTCCGGTTCTTGATAAACAAAATCCATCGCTGCCATTTTCTCTTTTATTTCCTCACGAAAGGCAGGCAGATCTTCTTTCTTGATCGAAATGCCTGCTGCCATAGCATGACCACCAAATCCTGCTAAATGCTTAAAATCGCTAAAGAAAGCATGGATATCAAAACCCGGTACACTGCGAGCACTACCTGTTAAAAGATCCCCATTATCAGCCATAACAAGTACAGGACGATGATACTTACTGGCGACCTTCCCTGCCACAAGACCATTGATCCCGCTCTCAAATGCTTCATCATACAATAATGCGAAATCACTATCATCGATCAGTTTTTCTGCTTTCCTAACCAATCTAGCAGATAGATTTTTACGTTTCCGATTCACCTGCTCTAGTTCATGGGCATAGTTAGTGATCAATACGGGATCTTCACTTAGTAAATACGGGATCAGTGTATTGACGTTTGAATCATCATCCATACGTGATACAGCATTCAGCTTTGATACGATCTGGAAAGCAATGGCTTGTACATCTATATACGGCTGATCTACAAGTTGCAGCAAGGACAGTGGCATACCATGATTCATGATCTCTAAACCTGCTGTAACGATACGTCTTGTTTCTTTCCAAAGCGGCATAACATCTCCAATAGAGGCACATGCTGCAATAGCAGTCAATTGCGGATCATCGCCGATCAAAGCACGACTGATCTGCAAAGCTGTACCCGCACCGCATAGGGTGCTGTAGTCATCTTCCATGAAGGAGGGATGAACTAATATATCAGCCGGTACTTCACTATCAATGATATGATGATCACTCACGATCACATCCATATGCAAAGTATGTGCTGCTTCGATTGCTTCCTGGGCCTTTACACCATTATCCACTGTTATGATCAAAGAATACCCCTTCTCCTTTGCTTTGTGCACAGTCTTAACAGAAAGCCCATAGCCTTCCTTCAAACGATCTGGAATATAGTATCCATTCTCGATCCCCAAAATAGTTAAAGTCTTCTTCATGATAGCCGTAGCACAAATACCATCCGCATCATAGTCACCACCAACAAAGACTTTTTCATGCCTATCACGTGCAGCCAATATTCTTTTACACGCCTGTTTCACACAATCTGCTCGTGATAAAGTCATCGTACCGCATTCACAAAGTTCTTTTACCTGCTGTGCCGTCAAACCTGCTAAACATGCAGCCTTAGCAGCAAGCTTAGGCAGTCCAAACTGCTCTACATAACGACTCTCATCTACAACGATAGGGCAATACTTCATTCCGCCTCCATAGCAAGCTCACGGAAACGATCGCCTCTCTCTTCAAAATTCTTGAAATGATCATAGGAACTAGCAGCAGGTGACAACAAACAAATATGGTGTTCCCTTGTCATCGTTCTTGCTAAACGGATCGCTTGCGCAAGATCTTCTACTTCGTAAAGACCATCACGAACAAGTCCCTTCTCCTTCATCTCTGCATGGATCCGATGTCCTGCAGCATACATGAAGATCACATTCACATCTGTATCATGAGCCAAGTACTCCTCAAAAGATGCATAATCGATACCACGGTCCATACCACCGACTAATACCGTATCTACATCCGGTAAAGTACGAATTGCCTGAGCACATGACTGTCCGATCGTTGAAATAGAATCATTTACATAGCGGATACCATGGAACTCTCCTAGATCTTCCAATCGATGCGGCAATGGGCAAAATGCCGCCATACCCCGCAATGCTTTTTCATCAGACAATCCCATGATCTTAGCAATGCCATATGCAACAGCCAAATTTTGATAATTGTGAGCCCCTATCAAACGACATTCTTTCACTTCTAAACTATGACCTGGTAGATGCAGCACGTTTCCATCAGAATAGATATCCTCACCGATCCGATATACTCGCTTTACATCATCCCTTACATATTTCACAAGGGAAGGATGTACGATCGCAATATCCCCTTCTTTTTGATACTTCAGGATATTTGCTTTAGCCAATGCATAGTTTTCAAAAGTGCCATAATGATCTAAATGTTCTTCATACAGGTTGAGGAATACAGCAATATGAGGAGAATGTTTAGCATATTCCAACTGATGACAACTCAACTCAAAACATGCTGTGGCACCATTTTCCATATCATCTACAGCTTCAAAGCATGGAATGCCAATATTGCCGACAAGACATACATCCAAACCTTCTTTTAACAAAGTATATGTCAAAGAAGTTGTTGTGCTTTTTCCCTTTGTCCCTGTAATACCGATCGTACGATCTCCATAGTGCTTCAAAAACAGATCTGTTTCTTCTGTTACCTTAGACGTATCAATACCATCTCTCACCACGATACCAGGAGACTTCATGATCATGTCATAAGCATTAAAATCCACTTCATCATCATAGAATACATCCAACAGTTCATCCATCCTGCGGATATCATCCAGATCCTTCTTCCGCCCCTCTGCAACCGCGAGCCTAAGATCAGGACACAATCTGCGGATCAATTTCCACGTGGCTTTTCCTTCTCTTGCAAAGCCCCAAATAATGATCTTTTTATTTTCAAATTCCTGCTTCCATGCTTCCAAACTCATCGCAATGCCTCCATTCTTTCCTTGACCAGTCGATCATATGCCGGCGGGATCAAGTTTTCTTCATTATACGCTGTCATATCTACAGATCTGCCCTCATATGCTTTTGCATATGGCGTTGTCAAATATTGACGATACAGAAGCGGCAGCTCTAAACCAGCTTCTTGATAACGTCGGATACCCATTGCAATGGCAATGTTCACTTCATCTCGCGTACCAACACATTCAAAAGGCTTATTATCCGAAATACCACTCAACTGTGCAAAGATATCAGCCATTTCTGGATCTTCCAACATATCCCTGCCGAAGATCGCAATCACTTCTTCCTTAGGCAGATATGCACGCATCATCAGATCAACAAACAAACACTTTGCACAATGTCCACACCAGATCTCTTGCTTAGAGCCGACATTACATGAACGGAACACTGCATGATACTGCTTCAATTGTGCGAAGATACCAGCAATTTGCAATTCACTTAAACCTCTCAACAAAGAAAAGTAATGAATCGATGGATCTAAATACTTACCAACATATGCATTAAAATCCTGTTCAAATTCAAATGTCTTAGAATACTGATGATTCACATTCGAGCCCTTTACAGTTGACTCATTTGCACTAGCTTCATTGGAAAGAACGATATACTTACGACGATATACAACAGCTGTCAAATAAGCCGCAAACGCTGCTAAAGCAGAAAACGGTGTATGCCCATTCAAATACCCCTGCTTATTCAACTCCAACATCCGCGGATCCAATGTACGTGAAGGATTCACGATCTGATTTTCTGCATATCCAGCAGCTTGTGCACTATGCACAGCACTCATCACCTTGCCTATGATAAATGTATAGTTCTCATCTTTATGTTCTTTCAAAAGATCCATCGACACAAAGGAATCCTTACCACCACCAACAGGAATCAAGTTACCTGTAAAAGTACCAGATAATGGCTCCCCATCCAACGGATGTCCAACAGATGTGAGATCCATGAATGCTTCAAGATTTGCCTCGATCTCATTCTTATAAAAAAACTCACCAAGACCGTTGAAATACAACTTCTTCCACCACTTTATCTGCTCCTTATCCAAGGAAGAACATTCGACCACAACACGCCTTGGACATGCGATCTTCCAATAACTGACCAATTCCACCATACCTAAAGAAAAAGCAGCTTCACGGAAGAGCTTCACATTCTTCATCATGCCCGCAAAAGCAGGCTTCTTCAACGTAAAAGAAGGAGCAAAAGAGGAAAGACCCGCTGTCTCAAAATCGTAGACAATCTCAATCTTCTCTTCATCTTCATTTATCGTAAATCCGTGATAATACATCACTGGATATTTTGCAACTAAATCATTGTATTTCATTATTTCCTCCATTCAGCTCTTCCAACAATTGCATCACACCAAACAGATCATAGCAACGGTATTCAATGCAAGAAGTCATTTCTTCATCCTCATCTATCATATCCTTGATCCAGCAGGAATGCATGCCTGCTGCATGTGCCGCCATGATGCCGACTTTAGAATCTTCCAAGACCAAACATTCTTCTGGATGTACATGCAAACGCTGTGCACCAGCCAAAAATATTTCTGGATCTGGTTTAGCATGCGTCACCATGTCTCCTGTTACTAATACATCATAAGATAATTTTTCGCTTACTGTTGAGAGTAATGTCAAAACATATGCTCGACTAGATGATGAACATATACCGATCAAATAACCATGGTCGTGAAGATATGCATATAGTTCTACAAGACCTCGTTTATTCAACGTATCTTTGGCACAACCACCCCAAAATTGGAGATCAAACCTCTTTCCTGCTACATGATCCCGCAATGCACATAGGCCGGGTTCAGATGCCATATATGCTTGGCACTCTTCTTTCCCTGCCCCAATGATATGCACAAAGAAATCATCCGGCAAATCGATCCCATATCGCTTTGCTTCCTGCCGCCACAACATCACAGATATCCTCTCTGTTTCAAACATGAGACCATCACAGTCAAACAATACCGCCTTGATCATATATATACCTCTAAAAAAGCAGCCCTTTACAGGACTGCTTCTATTTTAAGCGTTAATGCCTTTGAATGTATACTCATCCAACTCTTCTTTATATTCTTTCTTCTCTTTCTTTTTCTTATCCTTACCGCCGAAACGTGCATAGAGCAATTTCCAGACAGTAGGTGCAACAAAGATTGAAGAGAATGTACCAGCAATAAGACCAACCAACATTGCCAGCATGAATACAAAGATAGAACTAGAACCAACAACGAGCAGGATCACTACCGGCAATAATGTAGTGATGGAAGAGTAGATAGACATATTGATCGTCTTATCCAAAGAATCATTGACAACCTGATCCAATTCTTCCTTCGTCTGACGTCCTGTACGTGTCTTCATTACTTCACGAACACGGTCGAAGACAACGATTGAGTTGTTAATAGAGTAACCAATGATTGTCAACAATACAGAGATAACACCTGTATTAACTTCCAGACGGAAGATACTGAATACAGCCAATACGATCAATACATCGTGAACAAGAGCAACGATGCAGCCCAATGCATACTGCCACTCATAGCGAATCGTGACATAAGCCATCATAGCTACCCATGCAACTAATGTAAGAATGATCGCATTGCGAACAAGATCACGACCTACGACAGGTGTAACTACGTTGTCACCAGGTTCTTCGCCAAATGCTTCCTTGAAATCAGCCTTGATTTCAGAAAGATCATCAGCAGCAATACTCTGCTTTGTTGTTGCATAAACAGTATTATCAGATGCTGTCTGATACTTGAAATCAAGATCACTGTAACCGATCTTTTCCATCTCTGCACTTACTTCACCAATTGTGATCGGCTCAGAACTGGAAACTGTCAACTTTGTACCAGACGCAAAATCGATACCCAAATTCATGAAGCCCTTCTTATTAGCCGCATTCACACCGCCAAAGACAAGACCAAGACCCAAGATTGCAATAGCAATTGTGATCATATACTTAGCACCACCAGCATAATTGAACTTCTTTGTACCTGTGTAGAACTGCTTCTCACCCTTAGCAATGTTTGGAACCTGTTCCTTCTTAACATGGAACCAACCAAGCTTGCCGTCAGCTACACCACTGTTAACAACCGTATTCAACAGCCACTTAGAGAAACCAACGTTGATGAGCAATGTCATGATGACCGTAATGATCAACATTGTTGCGAAGCCCTTAACAGCACCAGTACCCCAAATGTACATGATCAATGCAGCGATCAATGTTGTGAACTGTGCATCAAATACTGCAGAGAAAGACAACTGCTGGCCCTTAGCTACAGCATTGCGGATAGAACGTCCCTTGTACAATTCCTGACGAATACGCTCATAGTTGATGATATTCGCATCGACCGTCATACCAACACCAAGTACCAACGCACCGATACCTGACAATGTGAACGTTGCACCCATCAAAGAATACATAAAGAATACAGCCCAAATGTACAAAGCCAGCATAATGCATGACAATACACCCGGTACTCTATACTGATAGATCATGAATGCCATAACAAGTGCAATACCGATTACACCAGCCAAAGCTGTCTTCTGCAAAGCATCCTCACCAAACTCAGCAGATACTACATCAGAGGAGATCTCTGTCATCTTCACTGGCAAAGAACCAGAATTGATGAGATTTGCCAAAGTCTTAGCTTCCTCTTCAGAGAAATTACCTGAAATGATGCAGTCGCCTGTAATCTGACTTGTCACACTGGCAGCACTGATATACTTAGGCTCTTCGCCCTTAGCAGCCTTAGCTGCTTCTGCTTTATAGGAATCACCTTCCTGCCAATCAAGCCAGATCGCCATCATGTTCTCGCCATTGCTCTTAGCTGCCATCTGCTTCGTGATCTCACCAAACTTGGCATCATCCGCAATCTTCAAAGAAACAACAGGTTTACCATCCTGGAAAGAAAGAGACGCACCGCCTTCTTCCAATACACTAGAATCCGCCAAAAGATTATCATCTACATCACGGAAAGTAAGATTAGCAGTCGTACCGATCATCTCTCTTGCACTCTCCTGATCGGAAATGCCAGCCAGCTGAACACGAACACGATCATCACCTTCAACTGTGATGGATGGTTCACTGACACCGAGTACATTGATACGCTTACTGATAGAATTGACGACCGCCGTAATATCGACATTCTCGTCTTCTGTTAATGGTTCGACCTGGTAAAGGATCTCAAATCCGCCGCGAAGATCCAGGCCGAGGTTGAGATGACTCTTGATCACATTGAATGTAGAAGCAATCAATACAACGATAATTGCCAATACCGTCCAAAATAGACCAAGTCCACCCTTCTTTTTCTTCTGTCTGTCCATAAGATAAAGTTCATCCTCCTAATAAATCACGAAAGTCTGCGAGATTGCCGCCCGCGCCTTCCATAACAGCAATTTTTGACAAGTAGCGGACAATATCATTTGCTGTTACATGAAGCACATCGTCTGCTGCCTCATGCAGTGATCTCGGTGCATACTTCTTCCATAGACAGTCTGAAAGATACATCTCCAGATCACTGTAGGTGAGAGTTGATAAGTCAATGCGTTTGATTGACTGAATATGTATAACCATCATCATCTGTACAGAGACGTTATTCACATCAAACACTTCATTTTCCATGCTCTCCCCCTGACAATTTATGAATTATATCAAAAAAGCACTTGTATATACAGACGAAACCGCCGGAAAAGAACTTATTTTATAACAAAGAATAGAAAATCCATACTTTTTTCAAAGCCCTTACATTTTTCTAACAGATCTGCTTCACACACGCTTCCAAAAGAAAAGCCGTTCTTTGCAGAACAGCCTAAATAATTGCAATGATCAATCCAAGGATTGCAAAACATGCCTCTACAAGCCAAAACATATGGACAACCTGACGTTCTGGCATACCTTTAATACGGAATGCAAAATGAATAGGCGTATATGTAAACACACGCTTATGACGGATCTTAACAGATAATACCTGAATAATAACAGTCAACGTATCGACCGCAAAGATACCACCGATTAGGATAAAGGGAATCTCACTCTTTGTTACCATAGCCACAGCGGCCATAAAACCACCTAATGCCAAAGAACCTGTATCACCCATAAACACACGAGCAGGTTTCTTGTTGTAGTAAAGATAACCAAACAAAGCACCGATCAAGGCAACGATCAACAAAACCACATCACTCTTACTTTGCAAATAAGCGATCACACCAAAAGCAGTTAAGGCAATAACAGAACATCCAGCTGCTAGACCATCCATGCCATCAGTCAAATTAACTGCATTCGAACCTGATACAAACATGATGACGATAAGCAGGAAATAACCCCAACCAAGATTGAGATCGATATTTGCTAACGGGATGTGCAATGTCAAATCTGTATGACTCTTAAACAACATAAAGATCACAACTGCCAATACCATTTGCATCAAAAACTTAACACTAGGCTTCAAACCATCATTGTTCTTCTTTACAGCGATCAGATAATCATCTGTAAAACCAATCAATCCATATCCTAAGAACGAAATGATCACGATCCACATTTCAACATTACGCCAATGTCCAAAAGTAGCAGCTAATACAACTACGATCGGCACCAAGATAAATAAGATGCCCCCCATGATCGGTGTACCAGCTTTTTTCTGATCTTCTTCCAATGAATATTCAGAAATAGACTGCTTTACGCTCAATCTCTTCATATAATCGATGAACTGAGGCATCAGGACAAAGACGATCGCCAAACTGATCAAAAAACAAAGTATAAATTTAAGCAAAATAAACCACATCCTTTTCAACTTTTAAAGTTTAAACCAAAGTATTATCCAAAAACAACCTGGATCTGTGTACCTTTTGTCACAACAGTTCCCGGCGGTATGCTTTGTGATACAACTCTACCCTCTTTTTCCAACTGAAAGCCAAACCCTGTAACAGCCCATAAGGAAGAGACATCTTTACGTGTCCATCCTGTCATATCCGGCATCGTAAAGCTTTGTGTATCCGTTAATAAGAATACTCTCTGTCCACTGTCCACAGATGTATCTGCTTCAGGGAATTGATCGATCACAGCAGGTCCATTTCCTAAAATCACAGGTTCAACACCAATAGGAGCAAGTTTATCTTGCGCATACGGCAGACTATGATTGATCAAAGCCGGCATATCTGCACTCTGTACACCTGTTTCAGGTACAACTGGTGCATTCTCAGCAGGCTCCTTATTTTCTTCCATATGATCCGATAAATGATATACCTGTGCTGCTTTACGAAGCAGATTTGTCACTGCTTGTGTCTTTTCCCCAATATTTTGAAAATTCATTTCAAAAGCATAATAAACCATGATCTTTGGATCATTAGCAGGTAGACCAAGCATGATCGAAGAAATAATATAATCTGTTTCATATGTACCATTAATCGCAACTTCTGTTGTACCTGTCTTACCGATCACAGAACACTCTGGAATTTGATAACGAAAAGCAGTTCCACCAGGCTCATTTACAACTTTATACAAAACAGAGCGTACTTTTTCTGCTGTTTCAGCAGTAATGGGCTCTCCTGTCACCTTTGTCTCACCTTGATATAAAAGCTTAGAGTTATCATAAGGATCACGGATCGAATCAACAAAGTATGGTTTCTTCATCTTACCATCCGAGAAAATTGCACTATATGCCTGCAATAATTGCAGCATCGTTACCGTCGACCCCTGACCAAAAGACAAATTCATTTTATCTGCTGCCCAAGTAAAGTTTAAATGTCCTGGTTCTTCCGGCAATCCATCGGTATCTACATTTTTAAAGAAACCAAACTTCTTGATATAATCCAAAAGAATATCTGGTGTTATATACTCATTTTCCAACTCTGCCGCAACTGTATTCAATGAATATTTCAAACCTTCATCCAAAGTTGGCCGATCATACTTTTCATGGTGATAATTCGTTACACAGCCGTATGCATGCGCTTCATCATCTGTACGAACGGGATTTCCATATTGATCATCCACATAACAATACTTATCACCTTCCGCACGAGCATTAGAATCGTACTTACCTTCATTGATCGTGGCCGCCCAAGTAAACGTCTTCATTGTGGAGCCTGGTTCATACGGTATCTGTGCACCATAGTTAGAATAATCAGAGATCTCCAGTGTATTTGGATCAAAAGATGGAGATTGTCCCCAAGCAACAACCTTACCAGTATCTACTTCCATAACCGAACCCCAAATACGATCTGGATGGAAGGTCTCATTTGTTGTTACAAAAGACTGCTCTAACGTTTCCTGCAGTTCTTTATTCAATGTCAATGTCACATTTGCACCATTTGTTGCGGATACTGTATTCTCTTTCATACCAGGCAGGATATAACCTTGTGCATCCGTCTGATATGTAGAATACCCATCTTTCCCTTCCAGATAAGAGTTCAAGATCTGCTCCATGCCCATCTTACCAGAATAACCGCCGTCATCATCCATCGAGACATAGCCTACAAGATTAGAAGCAAACTGTCCCAATGGATATACACGCTGAATACTATCCTCAAATTCAATACCCGGCAGTTCCTTACTTACGATCTCATCTTTAACATCTTTACTCAAATGACGACCAGCATTCCCTAATTCCGTCTGATACTGCCCTTCTTGTGAAAGATACCCCAGCACCTTGTCATAGTCGATCTTTAAAATATCAGATAAAACATGAGCTGTACCTTCTTTATCTTTTACATATGCAATCTTTTCCCCCTGCATACGACTAGGATCCAAGTAGCATACAATGTTATAAGTATGGTTATCCTCGGCAATGATATTGCCGGAAGAATCGTATATAAAACCACGTCTAGCCGTGATCTTATCCGTTACGGTATTATTTGTATCTGAATATAAAGCAAGATTAGTTCCTGTTCTGGCATGTACTTTTCTTACAGACACCAAAAAAACATCGGCAATCAGTATCGCGAATACAACTGTAACAATAGCAAATAACTGACCCAATACGCTGATACGAAACCGATGAGAAGCCCCCTTTTTCTTTTTTTTATTCTGCATCCTACTCTCCATCAGAAGAGGCACCGGCAGAGATCGTAATAATGTTATTTGGATCCATCTTCATACCGTCCTCGGAAGCAATCCCCTCAACACGATTGTAATTTCCCAAAGTCTGAATATCGATGCGTACTGCATCATTCTGTGTTTCCAATACCGCGATCTTGGAACTGATCTCCTGTGCCTGCGTACTCAAATCATTATTGAAATTGCGCAAAAACAAAGAAGAGATTAGAAAAAAGAAACCTGACACAAACAATACCGCAATCATCACATTCAAGGCATTATGCTGTACTCTTCTCTTCTGGGATCTTCTCATCTTTTTTACTGCCATCTCTATACCTCTTTTCAATCACTTGATCTTTTCGATCGCTCTTAACTTAGCACTATGTGCTCTATGATTCTCATCTAATTCTTCCTCAAGAGCCGTGATCGGCTTTTTTGTTATATTGAGGAAGGATGCCTGCTGCATCTGTTCTTGTTTCAAAGGAATACGTGGTTCCACATATGGAGCAGAAGATAACTCCTTAAATGCTGTCTTGACCATTCTATCTTCTAACGAATGGAACGTGATCACAGCACATCTACCGCCCGGCTTCAACAAAGAACACGCTTCTTTCAAACCTCTTTCCAGAGCACCTAATTCGTCATTCACTTCAATGCGCAATGCTTGAAATGTCTGCTTAGCGGGATGTCCCTTCTTATGCAATTCTCTAGCAGGAAGGGCACTGCGTATCACATCCACAAGTTCAAATGTCGTTGTGATCACATGTTCCGCTCTTTTCTTTTCTATTGCCCTAGCAATCTGCTTGGCATATCTTTCTTCTCCATATCTCTGTAAGATACGAACAAGATCAGAAAATTCATACTCGTTAACTACTTTGTACGCATCCAATTCCTGCGTACGATCCATACGCATATCCAAACGTGCATCAAAGCGGTAGCTAAACCCCCTTTCGGGATCATCAAACTGCGGTGAACTGACCCCAAGGTCCATCATGACACCATCTACCGCTTCTATACCTCTTTCAAAAAGTGCTTCTTTCATATGACGGAAGTCATCATGAATAAATGTCACTTTGTCTAAATACTCTTTTAAATTGACTTTTGATTCCGCAATCGCCTGTTCATCTTTATCAAATGCGTATAAATGTCCTGTTGTAAGTTTTGAAAGCAGCAGACCTGAATGACCGCCTCTTCCTAATGTGCCGTCAACATAGATCCCGTCAGGTCTCACATTCAGGATATCAACTGTCTCATGCAATAATACTGATACATGTTTCATACTTGCAAAAACTCCGTCATCGATTCCGCATCATCCTCAAATACATCCCCTGCTTCTTCATCAAAACTTATCCATCTTTCTTCTGACCAAATTTCAAAATGATCAGATACACCAACGATGACACAAGTCTTCTCAATACCAGCAAGATCCACAAGAAACTGCGGAAGTTGCAGTCTTCCTTGACTGTCCAACTTACATTCCTGTGCCTTTGATGTAATGCTGCGTACATACTGTCTTACCTTACGATTGGTAGAAGGCAACTTTGCCAGCTGGGCCATCTGGTCCCGCCAGCTCTCTGCCGTATAACCTGCTAAACATCCATCTAAGCCGCGTGTTACATAAAAAGTATCGCTGAGAAGTTCACGAAACTTTGCTGGAACGATCAATCTGTTCTTAGCATCTAATGTATGCCGGTACTCACCAAGGAATCCGCCAGAATTCGCCACTTCCATCCACTTTGCTCTACTTTCCCCCACAAGTATATCATCATAACGCCCTATAACATATAAAAATAAAAAAAACACCGGAATATCCGATGTTTAGATTCCAACTTAAAGAATTATTAAGCAGCAGCTTCTTCTTTGCCGAGCTTACCGCACTTAGGGCAAGCATGATGAGGAAGCTTAGTAGCTCCACATACCGGGCACTTGACCAGTGTCGGTCTGTTGAGAACATAATGTGTTCTTCTCTTGTTCTTTCTTGTCTTGGAATTTCTTCTCTGCTGTACAGCCATTGTCTAGCACCTCCTGTTATTCGTTTTTGAATTCCTTCATTTTTGCCAGACGCGGGTCGATCTGATCCTTCCGGCTTTCCTGATATTCCGCCTCAGACATGACAACCCATCCGTCTCCAGAAGGATATTCACTCTCATCGGCATCCGTCACAGAAATCGGCACCTCAAGCATGATCGCATCGATCACCGCAGGCAGAAGATCTATGACTTCATCCTTAACGACTCGGACATCTTCTTCATCTGTATCAACAAATGAATATACTTCCTGGCTTTCTGTTTCAAGCGGGATCTCAAGATCTTCACCTGTAATGGAATCCGGACAAATCATCTTGCAACTGATCTGCATATCGCATGCAAATCTATCTTCCTCATCCATCAGCCAACCTGTTCCGCTGACATGAACATCTTTAACACCATGAATCAAAACACTGCCGGCGAATTCTGAATCTTCGACAACCGCATCTTCATCAAATGTGATCGGTGATCCGATCTGCTCTAGTTCTTTTCTAGTCCACTTCACGGTTTTTCTCCTTGTTCGTTAATGCTAGTACATTATAGCAAACGGCAATTTAAAGTCAATTAAAAATCCTGTTAACTAACGCAGTTAGTTGAATTGCAAAACTCAATGCAAGAGATCTATTGCAATAAATTAGGCAAAGA
>CAUWCC010000013.1:0-32905 GCA_963556805.1 uncultured Bulleidia sp.
ATATATTATTTTCTTTTTTATTATTCTTATTATTTATTATTATATCAGTGCCCCTTTGTGTGCCCTTGGTGTGCCCCTCTGTGTGCCCCTCTGTGTGCCCCTCTGTGTGCCCCTCTGCGGTTTTCGGAGATTGACATTCTGCATATTTAAGCGGTTTTACGGTTGTTTGTTGGTGTGCCCCAATTGTTCCAATTTCATCAATTTGCTGTGCCCTATTTAGCCGGTTTTTAACGGTTTTTTGTGAAAAGCCTGTGCCCTTGGTGTGCCCCCCTGCGGTTTTCGAAGATTGATATTCTGCATATTTAAGCGGTTTTATGATTGTGTATGGTTGTGCCCTAACTATCTCAATTTCGCCAGTTTGTTGTAGCTTATTTAGCCAATATCTAACAGTTTTTAATGAAAGACCTGTGCCCTCTGAGATTGAACGCAACGATCTGCAAAACTCCCCCCTGCGTATCAATGTTCCATCACTGTTATAGCCGTCCTGCCAGTTTGTCTGTGTCAGAATGTATATCCACAAGGAAAGGGCATTCGGATTCTTCCTATAATGCCATTTATCAATATTTCTGCTAATTGATATATATCCACTAAAGCTATTTTCCATGGTTATGCCCTCCTTTACCTCTCCAGCGCTTTAAAACGGCAATTCATCACTTGTAATAATCATGCTTGGATTGTTCCATACATCATCTGTGCTGTTCTTGCTTGTTTGCTGGTTCTGCTGTGGTCGTGATTGTGGTTGCGTGTTTTGTGTTCCAGTACTTGCGGTACTGTTACCATCGCTACCAAGCAGGCACACACTCTCACACACGACCTCAGTTACATAAACACGCTTGCCGTCTTTGTCATCGTAATTCCTTGTCTGGATCCTGCCTTCAATCCCTACCTGTGAACCTTTGTGGGAATAGCTCCCCAGATAATCAGCTGACTGTCTCCATGCCACACAATTTATAAAATCTGCGGTCTGTCCCTTGTTGTCGCTACATCTGCGATTTACCGCAACAGTAAACTGTGCAACGGATAACCCTGACTGTGTTTTTCGAATTTCAACGTCCTTTGTTAATCTTCCAACTAAAACTACTTTGTTAATTGATCCCATCGTATGCATCTCCTAATTCTTGCTTATCGTCAATTGTTGACACCCTGACCAATACATATGCATCATTTCCTGTGTAATGTTTTACGGCTGTCAATTTCACCACCTGTTTATCATCTAGATAAACAACACCATTCATTCCGTCCAATATGGACTTGACCACGTTGTCTATATCAGGTTTCTTATTCGGTTGTTCTGTTCCATCAATGCATCTGCCTCTTCTAGCTTTGGTATAGCTCTTAGGGACTGCGTAGAACGCTCTGACGTCCACCCTTAACGGTTTATCTGTCGGTTCTAGTTGTGCATCCTTCATTGCTTGCATTGCGGATTTTTTTATGAGTCGTTCGTATTTAACGGTTTTAGACGGGGTGTATACCCCCATCTTCCCCATTCGAGGGCGTTGCTTACCTACAACACCCTCAACTGTGAAAGTTAGCATTGCCATTTACTCAATGACCTCTCCTGTTTCTGCATCTGCTACCACGTTGTCAAAATAAATTGGTGCGGATGTCTCACCGTCATCCTTTGGCAAATCAGAATAAGAGTTGTCGTGCTCAAATGCGTTAACCATATCAATGGACATGACACCATACTTAGAAATCAGTTGTCTAAACATTGTCTTGAGTGCCATACTATCAAAGTCCTTCTCCCAGAACGTATACCCCTTCTTTGCAGCATAGCCCTTGGAATAAGTGAGAGCGTGATGTTCCATTTGCTCCTTAGTCCAGTACATAGACTTCTTGAAGCCATTCACTGTTTCAAAGAATGCATAATAACCAACTGTCTTTGCCTTTTCTCTTGCGGACGGGTCGTTAATTGTTTCAAACTCGTAATCTTCGTTAATTGGATCATACTTAACAACTTCACCCTCTTTGACTGCGATCGCGTGAAGTCTCTTGTACGCTCCTGAACGCATAGCCAACTGATAGTAGCCTTTCCAACCAAGGATAAATGTTGCTACCTTACCTCTTGTGCGGTCGTTGAACGGTACCATGTAATACTGCCCCAACTGTGGGGAAGGTGATAGCTTTAGTGATTCACCCAAAAGGGCGCTTGATACGATCGTGCTAAAGTCGCAATCTCTAAGTTGTGGATTTGTTCCAACCGCTGAGATAAGAGATGCTGCAAAAGTCTTTGCTTTTGCAACATCGCCAAGAGTTGACTCAATCGCATGTGTTACTGCGTTGCTCTTGATATATGCGCTGAATTGTACGTTTTTTCCTGTACTTACTGCTGATACTGTTTTGTTTGCCTGCCTTACAGGCATCTTTGCCTCTGTCATCCTTGCTCGCCTCCACTAATTGCCTTTAAAGTAAATTTTCTGTATGTTGTATCTGGTTTTTTGTACTTCTCGATTCCAGATTCTGGATGTTCTTCGATGAACTTCTTAATGTCATAACCGCCTGAACGTGTGTATGTTTTCCATGTAACCTTTGCTGTATCAGCCACGATTGCATGCTCTGCATCTTGCATACAAGACTTAATGTTGTTTTCTACTGAGTTGATGAGTGTTTCCAATTTCTTCAAAGTGCTCTTCGCCTCGAAATACGTTTCTAAATCGATTTCAGGCGCATCAATTGCTATCGCTTTTGACTCTGTAGATTCTGGATACGCTTTGTTAAGAGCGGATGCTGTAGAGGTTAGCCCGTCAATTGGAAGTGTCCATTTCTTGTTCTGTACACACTCCCAAAACTCTTGAAGGCGTTCAAGCATGTATTCCGCCTCTTCTTCATTCCACGGAACGTGGACAATATAGAAACCGTTATTATCTCTAAGAGTGGCAATATCCCAGTCATGCCATCCAGTAATCAGCATATAAAACAAGCACTGGTAATAATGGCTTGGTGGGATTTCCCCTTCTGCATAATCTGAACGGTTATGGCTTGATGTCGTCTTGATTTCTAAGCCTTTGCGCTGTCCTACGATACGGCGGTCAATGTGTCCGCCAAGATATGGGAATTCCTTACAGCGGTATGTTTTCAGTGAGTTATTAACTTTGTTCCCTGTCTGCTCTGTGTACAGTTCCGCTACGATCTGCTCCATCTTGTGACCAAGCCTTACTTGCAGCTTGTCAGAGATGTCTTCAGTTGGTGCTTCACCTGTCTTTTCTAAATACAATTGATAAGCGGATTTATATGGGTTTACGCCTAGGATAGTGCCCACATCAGAGCCACCAATAAACGTGTCTCTGTGGGCTCCAGGATCGCCATCCCAAGGCTCTGCATAAAGATGCAACTTACTGATCTTGCTCATGCTGTTGCCTCGTTGACGACATCTTCGATGTCGTCCATAACTGACTGCTTGATACTGCCGGTAATTTCAATCCCATGGCATGCCATGTTTTTAAACGTGCATGACACCAAGTCATACATTTTGCTTGCTAATTCGTACAAGAAGTCTTTTGTCTTGGTGTCGTGTTGTTCGTTTTCATAAAGTGTGCTCATACCATTCTCCTCCTATTGCGTTTTCTGCACTTTTTAACATTCTTTCCAAAATGTCTTTAGTGATAGTGATTCCTTTTGTTTCCATAATTGCTAGTGTTTCTTCTACATCGCATAAAATTTGCATTGAGAACTCATCTAAAAGACAAAGTATTTCTGTTTCGCTCTCATCATCAACAAAAGCGGGGTCTCTGTCTCGGAAGTGGCTTTCTGCCAGTGCATCTGTATCAATTTCCATGTTCTTTAATTTCCTTTCTCAGCTGTTTCTTCTTTTTCTTCATAATTTCCAAGGAACTTGTTAATAAAATATTGTTGTCCTTTGCCTGTTACCTTGGTTGTTCTTGTTATTCTCACTGTTCCATCTGGATTAGTTACTGTTGACTCTTTGACTTCAAACAAGCCCATCTCCATTGCTCTTTGTGTAGGCATGTTCTTTGACGCTCCTGACTTAATCAAATAGCCTGTGTTTCTCAGCCAATTGAACAACCTATGTTGCCCTATAATTACTCCGTTCTGTCTGAGAATCTTTGCAAGATCACCGACTAAAATTGAGCTGTGGCTAGTCGCAACCGCATCAGCGAACAATGCTTTAGGTTTCATTTCTGCATTTTCTGCCACCAGTCGTTTGTTTTTCTCTTGTTCTTCCTTGAGTGCTTGAAATGTCTTGATTGCAAGATCAGGATTGTTCAGCAAATCCTCAGTCGCATACATACCATGCTTGCGGATCGTTGGAAGTACCTCTGCCGTTACCCAACGCTTGAACTCCTTTGCGTTCGGCAGCTTACTGGACAGGATCAGCGAGTAAAGACCGGATTCGTTGATGAGGACCGCTTTTGATTTGTAGTTAGAACCAGTCCCCTGAATCAGGGTAGTGGTTTTGTCTTCGCCATCTACATGGTTAGAAATTGCGTTCTCTGGTTTTGCGTATCCAAGCACGTCCGCAATGTCCTTGCCAACGAACCAAGGTTCGTTATTGATTTCAATTGTTCGGATAGAACCGAACTGTTCATTAGTAAATACTGTTAATTCGTTCATCTATTTTCCTTTCTTAGTCGTTTCTTAGATTCTCTTTCCAACCTGTTCAGCTTGCGTACAAGCCTGTAATAGTGGCGGATCATATCTTTTTTGTGGTATCCATCAGGGAGAGAATTGATCACGTCATTTACCTTGATTAGTTCTTCCCTGTAGTGGTCTAGTAATTCTTCGTTATTCATCTTCAGTGCTCGTCTTTCCCTTGTGCATCAGTTGCTCCAGTTCTTCAGCCGTGAAGTTGTTGAACAAGCAACACAACACGGTAGAAGCACAAATCCCCAAGGCAACGACTACAAAGCCAATTGTCAAAATTACTACGTCCCCGCTCATCAGTTGTTCTCCTGCGTGGCGTTTACAGATGCCATCTTTAAGCGTGTGATGTCGTTCTTGACGTCTGCCAACTCAACAGACATGCGTGCCAAGCGTTCACTTGCTCGGTTGACTTCGTTCTCGTTGCTGAAGATATTGGTTTCATGTTGGATAACCCTCTTTCTCAGCATTTCTAAATCCGCTACCAGTCTCAGCTGTCTTTCCTTCATGTGTGCTATCGTTGCACGCGATGCGTTAACTTGGTCTT
Source organism: uncultured Bulleidia sp. (assembly GCA_963556805.1). Classification (GTDB taxonomy): domain Bacteria; phylum Bacillota_I; class Bacilli_A; order Erysipelotrichales; family Erysipelotrichaceae; genus Bulleidia. The sequence goes on from CAUWCC010000013.1 coordinate 5,147, forward strand.
TTAGATCGTTTACTTCGTTGATGCACGCAACTGCGACCAGTACAGTGCATGCGGTTAAGATTCCTGTTATCATTCGTTTTCTGTTCCTCCCTTTCTGTTTGTTACTTCCGTTAAATAGCAATTCAGGCACACGGCATAGCCGTGCCCAAATTTATTAGTGATGTTGTTGCTTTCCATGCTGTATGCATACTGTGTTCTCTTTCCACAACATGCACAATCAAATGAGCCTTCTAGCGTCTGATAAATGCGTGGGTGCTTTGCTTTAGTGCTTGCCATGTCTAATCCCTTAGTAACCTTAGTAACCTTAGTAACCTTAGTAACCTTAGTAACCAAGCATCTTAGCTAACCCCGTAAGCATGACTACCAACCATAAGCAGGTGATAAACAACATCCCTAAAATGTCTTCATGATGTTTGATAATGAATTTAAACATTTGCTTTTCTCCTTTTCTTAGATATTGACTTTTGAACTTTCACCTTGTATACTTTTATAGGTTTTGAGTTCTTTGTCTTTTGATGCAGATTCACTATCTGCATCTTTTTTGTTTTCAAGAAATTCTGTTACCTTTGCTCGACTGATAATGTATTTCGTTCTGCTCGACCCTCTAAGATGTACTGCATATCCGAATGGACAATTTTCAGACTGTAACCACAACCTAATTGTTTGTGGGGATAGCCCCAGTAACTTTGTGGTGTGGTTTACTGTATAAGTAAGTTCACTTTCCATCTTTGTACGCTTCCTCTTCTTCTTCGATACTCTTCAAGATTTCTTCTTCGATCTTGTCGATACCACCCGCAACGTAGCAACAAGCGTAAGCCGTTATGGCAAGTGCTACGGCGGTGATGATGATTATTGCGATTACCACCAATCAAGACCCCACTTTCAAGCCGTCACCTTTTCTTTCATTGTTGTGACCAGTAAGCAGGCTTTAACGACCATTGCCGTTGCCTTTTCAATTTCATTCTTTGTCATGTTCCTTTTTCCTTCTTAGTTTTCTGTATTGTCGTTTTCTTCTTCACTGTTTTTTGCGTAGTGCCTTGTCGGCTGCGTCTGCTGTTGGGATGCTTTTGTAATTCATTTTGTTTTCCTCTACTTTCTGTTCTTTCTTAGTTTTGTTACTCGATAACGATTTGTTATTGAGTTTTTCCAGGGGGGACCGTTTCGTTACGTCCTTGCTCTGATCTGACAGAATGATTCGTTTGGTCAGCTTGCTTTGTTGCTTTTACGCAACTTATTTTTCAAAAAAAATATGTTCCAGCTGTTCAGACGTAAGATCAAGATAATCTTTTGTCTTTTGAATCTCTGACCGTGTAAAATCACTTTCACCAGTAATTTTACGATACAAAGTGGTAATGTTTATCCCAAGATAATCGGCTAGGTTTTGCCTTGTTTTTTCATTACGCTTTAGCTCGTAATCTAATAGGTATCTGTCCATGTGATCACCTCCGTTCCGTTTACGCAACTTATAATACCACTGTTTTTACTCATGTCAATGCGTTTACGCAACTTTTTTTATTATTTTTGCGTTGTTCTGTTGCACTTGTGCATATTCAACTTTATTATATGGTTGAGGATAAGACTATGAAAATTAAAGATTACATAAAGGCAAGAAGAGAACAACTAAACCTTTCTCAAGAACAAGTAGCAAAAATATGCGGTGTATCAAAAGGAACTGTTTCACGTTGGGAGGGCGGAGAAATCGAAAATATGAAAATCGACAAGATCAAAGCACTTGCAAGTGCATTGCGTATCAAGCCATCTGTACTGATTGAAGACAATATCAATGTTGATATTCAACCTAAAATGGTACACGATCATCAAATCCCCCTATACTCTTCCATTAGTTGCGGTTTGGGCATGTTTATAGATGATTGTGTTGAAGATTATATCGCTGTTCCTGATAGGTACATCCATAAGGGACATGAGTACTTCGCTAATACCGCTTGTGGTGATTCCATGATAGGTGCGGGTATTCATGACGGTGACGTACTCGTATTTGAACGCACACCCACGGTCGAGAACGGTGAAATCGGTGTATTTTGCATTGATAATAACGATGCTGTATGCAAGACGTTCCGCAGGCTGTCTAATGGATTGATCATGTTGGAATCTTCCAACCCTAAGTACGATCCAATTATGATTGACTGCACAAATGAGTGTTTTAGAACCATTGGAAAGTTAATTGGTAGCTTTAGAAAGTTTTAGATTTATAAATGCATGGTACTTCGGATTTTTCGGAAGCGTTCGGAAGCGTTCGGAAGTTGAAGAATTTTAGCGCCCGTAAAAAGCAAAAGAAATGGCAGAAAAAAAGCTTTACATATACGTATGTATATGCTATAATATTATCAGAAAGGGGGTAAGATATGAATTTGGAAGATATAAAAAAGTTGAGCGAGATCTCCGACAACATCGCTCAACCAATCGCCACTATCCTTGCAGTAGTAGTTGCGAACAACATCGCAAAAAAGAAACGCAAGAAATAGTGAGCAGACAGAGGAAGGCAATAGCCTTCTTCTGTTTCCAATCATATCATAAAAATTATGGAGTTCAATTTTAAAGTTTTTATCACTTTTTTAGGAATCATCCTCACTTTATTTAAGCCTGTTTGGCTTGTTGGATGCATTCTCATGTTTTTAGGTATCTATTCAATTTGCAAGGAGGAGAAAAATGGAAGATAAGTACAAAGCACAAAAAGAATACGCTAAGAAGAATATCAAAAAATTAAGTTGTTCATTCCCTAAGGAATTCGTGGAAACTTTTGCTCAAGCCTGCCGTGATCAGGGGATAAAGCAGGCTGATGTTGTCCGCAATGCAATGAATGAAGTTATCAACAACGGCAAAAAGCAATAGAAAAAAGCAAGGTGACAGACCCTGCTTTTTTCCAAATATCATCAATTTGCTAAGAAAGGAGGAAAACAGAAAATAGTATGTCAGCTATCGTCTGCCCTATTACATTATCTCACATTTTTGACGTTGTGCACGACATCGACAAAAAATAAAAAAAATGGGTGTTGCGAGCACCCAAGTGAAGTAGAACGAAATCCATAAGGTGATGCTATAAAAGTGTTTTTATACGTGCCTGTTTGTACCCCAAAAGTTGTTGTGAGGTAAAGTTGCATCACTTAATTGGTTCTTTTTGATTATATCACTAAATCACAAAAAACTGGAAAGGAGAAAACCATGAAAAACGAAAATGGGTTTGGCTCTGTATACAAGCTGAAGAACAAGAAACGGAACCAGTGGACGGCTTGCGTTACCCTTGGTTGGGTTCAAATCTACAATAACAGTGGTACTCCAGTACGAGCAAAACAGAAACGTATCCGCCTTGGATATTACCCAACTAGGAAAGATGCACAATTGGCTTTAGCTAAATGGCATGAGGGACACCTACAGAATGCCACACAAGCCACAAAAACGCCGTTTTTAGCGTCATCAGTGGTTCAGCTAAAGAATTACACACCCACGCTAAAACAGTTGTGGAATAGCCGTAAAACAAGCCTTGAAAAGGGTATCGCCCTAACCACACAAAAAGCACACGCAAGTTTCTTTAAGTTGCTTGTTCCGCTGCATGATAAGCGTATCGATGAAATAGGCTATAGAGAACTTCAAGCGTTATTTGACAGTTACAGTGACAAATACAAAGAAAACACAATTTCATCTATTAAAGGCTTTTTGTCCTTGCTGTTTGGTGAAGCCGTCAAACTTGGGTATATCACTTCTTCTCCCACTCAATATGTAAAAATCCGCTCAAGTATACAGAAGAAAAAGAAGAAGATATTCGATACAGAACTGATAAAAAGGATATTCATTGAAGATACTAAGATATCCAGCATCACAATTGTTTTACTGTATACAGGCTTACGCATAAACGAACTGTTAAAGCTGACCCCTGCTAATTGCCACTTTGAAGAAGATTACATCATAACAGGTTCTAAAACAAAAGCGGGAAAAGATAGAGTTGTACCCGTTCACCCTGCTATCAAAGATAAGCTGATTGAACTTGTGCCACATCTGAAGGGGAAAGGGTTCAGCCCTGACAACATACGAATAGCGATGAGCAAGGAATACGGCTACACTCCCCATGAATGCAGACACACATTTATCACGATGTGCCACCAGTACGGCATTGACACATACACGGAACACAAAATAGTTGGACACGCAACTAATGACGTTTCCGAAATGGTATATACACATATCCAAATAGAAACAATGTATAGAGAGATTTGTAAAATACCATATCCCAAAGACTTGAAATAGCATATAGATACAACTTTGAGCAGGAAGTCCGACCTCCTGTTTTTAATCTTGGTTCATGTTGGTTCATGTTAGTTCATGTTGGTTCATGTTGGTTCATCTTTGAACTTAAGTGTTTCTTCCAGTTCTGACACACCCACGCAAAACAAAAGCCACACCATTTTCAGATGTGGCTGCCATTCGTAAAATAAAATTTTTGCACTATATATTTTTTGAGCTACCTTTGAGCTACCTGTACGAACTCAGAGGTAACAAGAGTATGATTTTGGCTTGTTTATCACGTTTTCAATTTTTTATAACAATAAACGAAACTAACGCAAAATTTCCATCATTGACCTTCTGGTAAAGTCAATGTACCGCTTACGTAATACCCCGCATCATAATGTGCTTGGAAATCCGCATCTTTTACTTCATCACCTTGTTCATTGATCGGTATAGCGATCTTTCGTTCTTCTCCATCCAATGCTGGTTTGCCATCTTTATCTGTATAATAATGCTTTACGGCTTTCTCACCAGAACTATTCAAGACGAAATTCCCTTCAGCATCTGTCCAGTATTCTTCCGCTTCTTCATTCCACGGACAGACTTGTGAGGCAACTTTAGCTGCGTCATCCAAACTGAATAAACAATTTGATTTATCTGCCATTACCGCATACACATCATTATAGCTGTTGATATTTGCAATACTATATGTACTGCTGATGAAATAGCCTCCGCTCCTCATTAATACCTTAATTGCATTTGGATCATAACTCAAGGCATACTTATCAATCTCAGCCATATCTTCGATCACTTCCGGCTTTACCTTTGCCAAAGCCGAAGCTAGTTTCTTCACTTCACCATCGTCTGTAAAACCTGTGATCAGAGGCACATCCGCGATCAGATCTAAATACTCACTCTTCAGATCTGCTACCGTACCATCACCTAATACGACCTCAGGATGATCGATATAACGATATCCAATAATCTTCTTCTCCTCGATCGTGATCATGACCGTACGATCATTCTTCATTTTTACATCCACCGAAGCGATCAATGGATCTTCTTCTATCCTATTTTTAACCAGTATCGGAATCGTAAGATAATAACGATCATCTGTCGTGATACCAGATAATTGTCGAATGTAGGCATCATTTAGATGTTTTGTTCCTTCGATTCGGATCGAAGCAATCCTGCTGATTGGTAATAAGAAGTATATAAGAACGATACATACTGCCCCTGCCAGCATAGCTAGATTTACAATATGCGCCTGATGATGTTTAAAAGATACAGCATCCTTACGTCTTTGCCGATCATGCAAAATCTTCTCAACATGATCATACGATACCTGATCAAATGATGCTTGATCAAAATTTTCAGGCTGCAGATCGTGTTTCATCACCAGTTAAATTTCTCCATCTCTGTTTCTAGACGAACACCATACTTCTCAAAGACCTTTTCTTTGATTTCTTCTACCAAAGCAGCATAGTCATTTGCCGTAGCACCGCCTGTATTGACGATAAAGTTGCAATGCTTATCGGAGACCATAGCTCCACCGATCGACTTACCGCGGTAGCCGATCCCATCGATGAATGACCATGCATTCCGCTCATCAGGATTACGGAATACAGAACCACAGCTCGGTTTATCCAATGGCTGTGAAGCCATTCTGCGACGACGACGATCTGCCATCAGAGCATCAATATCTTCACTATTCTTTTCGTCCAAAGCAAAAGAAGCAGCCAGAATAATGTAATCAGGATGTTTTTGAAAAAAACTTGTACGATATGCAAACTCACATTCTGCATTGTTCATCCAAAATACTTTTTTATCATGATAAACACAAACTTCTTGTACAACATCAGACATAGAAGAACGGTACGCACCTGCATTCATGAACAAAGTACCACCTAATGTACCAGGAATACCAGATGCAAATTCCAAGCCTGATAGACCCTTTTTCATTGCTTCCACAGATAATGCAATAATTGAACATCCAGCTTCCGCAACCATTCTTGTGCCAAAAATATGAAAATCGTTGAAGAAGCGATCTAAGCGGATCACGGCACCGTCATATGGTTTATCTGAACACAACAGATCACTTCCCTTACCTAACAGCTTAAACGGGACATGTTCTCTATCCAAAACCCGCATGATCTCACATAAAGCCAAAACATCTTTCGGATAGATCGTATATCTCACTTTACCGCCAATGCGAAGTGTTGTCATTTCTTTAAAACTCTTATCACACTCAACTTCTGCATATGCAGCAAGTTCATCATACAAATTAATCATTTAAAGTTATTTCCTCCATCCAACGGATCATCTCATATGCCGCATCTGGTTTTCCCATCCTGCGGGCATGTACACGCATCTCTTCCAACTTCTCAGGATCACACATCAGTTTATTTACCATCTCACTTAAAGAATCTTTAGTAAGATCCTTCTCTTCCAGCATCAAAGCTGCACCAACATCTACCAGCGTCTTGGCATTGAAATACTGGTGATTATTGGCGACATGAGGACTAGGGATCAAGATCGATGCAGTTCCTACTGCCGTGATTTCTGCCAAAGTTGTTGCCCCAGCTCTTAATACTGCCAAAGAACAGCCCTTCAGCATCTGCTTGCCATCAATAAACGGTACGATATGTACACGATCATCATTTTTTGTTTGATATGTATAATCATTTGCTTTGCCAGCAGCAATCAAGATCTGGAAACTCTTATCAAACATAGAACAAGCTTCATCGATCACTGCCGAAACAGATTTGCTGCCCAAGGAACCCATCATAAATACGACAAATGGCTTAGCAGCATTGATACCATAAGCAGCAGAAGCAGCTGGATCAAATGCTGCATTGACTGCTAAAGTAGCTTCTGGATTACCTGTATAACGCATTTTATCCTTTATCTGTGACATCTGTTCGAAATTGCTCTCATAACTAACGGCTACCGCATCTGCAATCTTAGCAAGATATGCATTTGCTTTACCAGCAAAAGAATTCTGCTCATGCAGCATGACTTTGATCCCCATCTTATGTGCTGCTCTAACGATCGGCACACTGATATAGTTGCCAAAAGCAACCACAATATCCGGATGTTCTTTCTTAAGAACTTCTTTTGCATACTTTTCTGCTTTTACAAGTGACAACAAGGAACGTATTTTAGCTGAGATGCCAGCTGTCATACCACTCATATCTGCCCCGTAAAAACGATATCCATGTTCTGGGATCAGCTTAGCTTCCATACGATTGCTGGAACCCCAAAAAGCAATATCCCAATCTGCTTTCTCATCAGCGATCGTTTCTGCTAATGCAAGAGCAGGATAAATATGTCCACCGGTACCACCGGTTGCTATTAATACTTTCATCGAATTACCTCCGATACGTGTCGATTTTATCACATTATATCTTTTCACAAAAGACAGACCAACTTTACATATGTCTTAACGCAAAAAGAGCAGTTTGAACTTTCAAACTGCTTCTTTGCTTATTTTGCGATCTGATCCTCTATCTTTGTCCAAATATCATCGATCCCGATCCTCTTCAAAGAAGAGACCGGCACAACATTTGCTTCATTGATTTTTAAAGCAGCTGCGATCTTACGACGATTCAAGACAAGTTCAGAACGATTTAATTTATCGATCTTTGTCATAGCAGCAATTACCGCCAAATGGGATACACGTCCATATTCCGCCATCAAAAGATCATCCTCATTCGGAATTCTTCTGCCATCTACCACAAGCACTAACGCCTTCAATTGCTTGCGCATCGTAAAGTACGGATCAATAATACGTGCAAATTCTTTAGCACTGCCTTTATCATTCTTGGCATAGCCATACCCTGGTGCATCTGTAAAGATAACTCTGTTATCTACTTCAAAGAAGTTCAACAATCTTGTCTTACCAGGTGTTTTACCTGCATAAGCAAGATTCTTACGATTTACCAAAGTGTTGATCAAAGTACTCTTACCCGCATTGGAACGACCTGCAAAGATAATCTCTGGAAGAGTGCTGTCAGGCCATTGGGAAGGCTGTGCACCAGAGATCAAAAACTTAGCTTCATGGTACTGCATACTATCTCACCAACGCTTCCTTCAAGACCTGTTTTACATTATCAACAGGAATGAACTCCACGCTTTCCTTAACAGCAGATGGAACATCATCCAAATCGCGTTCATTTGCCTTAGGGATCAAGATTGTCTTAATACCAACACGATGTGCAGCCAAGCTCTTCTCACGCAAACCACCGATCGGCAATACATTACCGCGCAATGTAACTTCACCCGTCATAGCAAGATCTGCTCTTACAGCATGGTTTGTCAAGACACTGACAAGAGCTGTCGTCAATGTAACACCAGCACTTGGTCCATCTTTCGGCACTGCTCCCTCTGGAACATGGATATGGATATCATGCTTATCAAAGAATTCTGGATCGATTCCAAATTCATTTGCATGTGCTTTTACATAGTCCAAAGCGATTTCCGCACTCTCCTTCATGACATCACCCAGCTTACCCGTCATCACAAGACGACCTTTGCCGGCAAAGTAATTCACTTCAATGGACAAAACATCACCACCAAATGATGTATATGCAAGACCAGTTACAACACCTACCTGATCTTCCTTTTCTTTTGTGCCATATTCGTACATTTCTTTACCAAGCCACTTTTGGATCTGTTTCTTTGTGACAGATACGCTCTTCTTACCATCATTGAGGATCAACAAAACTGCTTTACGGCACAAAGATGCGATCACACGCTCTAACTGACGAACACCAGATTCCCGTGTATAATGACGGATCAAATACAAGATCTCAGCATCCTTCAACTTAAACTGACCACTCTTAAGACCATTTAAGCCCATCTGCTTACTGATCAAATATTCCTTAGCAATATGAACTTTATCCAACTCTGTATAGGAAGGGAGTTCAATGATCTCCAGACGATCACGTAGCGGGGCAGGAATGTTATCTAGATAATTTGCCGTAGCAACAAACATAACTTTAGAAAGATCATATGGTTCTTCCAGATAATGATCAGAGAATGCTGCATTCTGCTCTGGATCCAAAACTTCCAAGAGTGCATCACTTGGGTCACCCTTGTAATCAGCACCCATCTTATCGATCTCATCGATCAAGAACACAGGATCCAAGACCCCAGACTTCTTCATACCCTGAATGATACGACCCGGCATGGAACCAAGATATGTTCTTCTATGACCACGAATCTCCGCTTCATCCTTAACTCCACCCAAGGACATCTTGACGAACTTTCGATTCAATGCTCTTGCAATAGACTTAGCCAAAGAAGTCTTACCAACACCTGGCGGACCTACCAAACACAAGATCGGGCTATTCAAAGTACCTGTCATCTGCTTAACAGCAAGATACTCCATGACTCTTTCTTTTACTTTCTCAAGACCATAATGATCCTCATCCAAGACAGCACGAACAGACTTGAGATCTTCGTTATCTTCCGTCATCTGATACCACGGCACATTCAAAAGCCAATCCAAATATCCTCGTGAGACCGCAGCCTCACCGCTTCCTGGTGGAAGCATTTCATAGCGGCGCAGCTCATCACGAGCCTTATCCTTCACATGATCTGGATATGGTTCTTCCTCGATCCTCTTGCGTAATTCTGCTGTATCATCACTCACGTTAGAAACATCACCAAGCTCTTCTTTGATCGCTCTCATCTTCTCACGAAGATAATAATCCTTCTGACTCGCATCGATCCTATCTTTGACCTTCTCATTGATCTTCTGCTCGACCTGGTTCATCTGCTTCTGTTTATTAAGCTCTTCTAAGATCATATACAGACGCTCGTTAATATCATTTGTCTCCAGCAGTTTCTGACGTACTGGCAGATCCATCATGTAATACTGTCCAAACTGATTTGTTAGCATAACAGCACTGACACCATCCGACAAAGAAGCGATCACTTCCTGTGGAAAGTATGAAACAGCACTAGACACTTCTTCCAGTTCCGTAACGATATTCTTAACAAGAGCAGATTCCTCTGTCTCATCACCCTGTACATCATCAATCGGACTGACTTCACCCATCAACATACGGCCATCATCTGACAACGTATCCAGCACAGCACGTTTCATACCTGTAAAGGTAACACGCAAGAACCCTTCCTTCTTACGTACAACCTTGATCTTAGCGACCGTACCTACTGTATACAAATCATCCAATGATGGATCTTCGACCAAGATATCCTTCTGACAAACAAGGAAGACCATACTGTCATATGCCTGCGTACTCATATCAGCTGCAGCAATAGATTTAGGACGACCGACCTCGATCATTACATCCTGTCCTGGGAACAAAACGATACCGCGTGTACAAATGACAGGCAATTGGACATTTACAGATTTATTACCACTCATCGAAATACCTCCTTCTCAAAGCGAACCGCTCACTGTATTAAAGCAATTTTCCAGAAAACTGCAATATTTATGCATCTAAGCGGTAAAAAGCATAGAAGCCGATACATTTCCGCCAAAAGCTGGAAACGATCGGCATAGTTCATTCAAAACAAGGCGCCCGGAAGCGCCTTATTTTAAATCAGATTCTTACTTAGCAGCGTTTTCTTTTACAAAATCGAAAGCCTTGCTGTTGATGATGTCACGCTTCAAGAGCTCTGCATCGATTGCTCTCTTAACATCTTCAACCTTCATGCCATACTGCTCAGCCAAGTTGTTGAACTCGTTCTCAACATCTTCATCAGATGCTTCAACATTCTCAAGTTCAGCGATCTTAGAGAGTGCCATTCTAACCTTGACATTCTTCAAAGCATCTTCCTGAAGATCATTCTTCAGATCTTCCGGCTTCTTGCCCATCATCTGCAAATAATTAGGCAATGTGATGTTGTACTGAGACAACTGTGCCTGCATCTGCTGAATCTGAGAACCGATCTCTTCATCAACAAGAGCATCCGGAATATCAGCCTCTACACATTCAACAAGCTTTTCCATCAAAGCATTGTCTGCTGCAGATTCAGCTGCATTCTTACGGCTCTCTTCCAAACGTTCACGAAGGAACTTCTTGAGATCTTCAGCTGTTTCAACCTCCTTGATGCTGACATCCTTAGCGAAATCATCATCCACTTCAGGAAGCACCTTTCTCTTAACTTCGTTGACCTTTACCTTGAAGACAACTTCCTTACCAGCCAAGTCTTCAGCATGGTATTCCTCAGGAAATGTAAGGTGCAGATCCTTCTCTTCACCAGCCTTGGAACCAACAAGCTGTTCCTCAAAGCCAGGGATAAAGGAATGACTGCCGAGAATAAGGTTATATCCATCAGCCTTGCCGCCTTCAAATGCTACATCATCCTTGAAACCTTCATAGTCGATATTTACGATATCGCCATCAGCTGCTTCACCTTCAACTACTTCTTCATCAGCAAATCTTTCACGCAGATTGTCGATTTCCTTGTTGAGGTCGTCTTCTGTAACTTCTTCAACCTTTACTTCATAAGGAAGACCCTTGTAATCCTTCACATTTACTTCTGGATAAACAGCAAATGTAAATACCAACTCAGCATGATCGCCATCAATGGACTTGATATCCAACTCTGGACGTGTTAATGGAGTAAGATTGTTCTCCTCCATTGCTGTACGCATCCAATCGTTCGCATTGTCTTCTACAGCCTGGTAGAATCTTTCCTGCATACCGATCTTCTTCTCCAAAAGCTGCTTAGGAGCACAGCCCTTACGGAAGCCGTTCAAAGTAACGTTCTTAGCAATCTTATTAAATGCTTTATTGACAGCTTTTGTCCAAGTTTCGCCGTCGATCGTGACTACAAGGTCACCAACAGACTTTTCTTTCAGTGTCCAATTTGACATAGTGTTATATCTCCTTCTTTTAAATTGCCTGCTCATTATAACAAAATTATAACGATTCATCTATTAGATTTATGGTATCTACTCGATGCAGCAGGCAGAAAACAATATTTTTACCATCTGATATTATATCACCGCATTAGCACCGTCAAGCTTTGAGTGCTAAACTTGTGCATGGACGATACTTCTATATACACCTTCGATCTTTTGATGCAACATATCATCATTCATAAGATCACATACTTGCAATGCTATTTCATAGGCTAGTGATGGTGCTTCTTCTTTTTCATACATCAGAGGCAGAAACATATACATTTCATGAATGAGAAGTGTTTGTGCCATCTCATAAAGATCTGGGTCTTTATAAAACCAATCTTGTAAATAGTGCAAAGCAATAGGTAGAACTTCCTGCTTTGCAATCGGTACAACATCCTCTGGAAAAAATGTATATTCCACGCCATTGCGGATCATTACAAATTCATCATTGATCTCTTGCTCCGCCAGCGCTTCTATCATCAAAGCGGAAGCTTCCGGCTGCGGATCCTTTTCCAGCCAATCTTTGATCTCATCCAAACACTCTCTCAAATTTCTACCAGCTAATTTTTCTGCAGCCAGTAATTGAGACTGTGGTTTTCCCTTTAGACGATGCAGCAGTTTTTCCATACTTTCCTCACCATGCTCACCATGTTCTGCTTTACGGTAACGGATCTCATTTGCTGCTTTACGCAGCTGATCTTCCGCCTCATTAGGAATATAGGGCATCTTTAACTCTCGTTGTACAAGAAGATCCGCTTCCTGTACTTTTCCGTTCTGCAAAAGATCATCGATCTCCTGCAATATATCATCATAATAATTTTCCATGTTAGTTACTTTAGCAAAAAAATAAGCACCCTGCAATCACAGAGTGCTTGATGGCGTCCTCGAAGAGATTCGAACTCTTGACCACACGCTTAGAAGGCGTGAGCTCTATCCAGCTGAGCTACAAGGACAACGCTCATTTATATTAACAAACAAATCACTGTTTGTAAATAGCTTTTTTAATTTGTTTTGAACATCTTATTTAAAGACGTTCAATGCTTGCTCTTACACCAGCCTTATCAATCTGCAAGATCATATAACTCGGTGCACTACCATCACGATTATGCCATACAGAACCCGGGTTTAATAAATGAACACCGTCTACATAAGCATCGCATGGAACATGTGTGTGACCAAAACATACAGTATCACAGCCAAGCATATTCGCTTTTTTTACAAGCATATGCAACTGATTCAAGAACATATCTCTATGTCCATGTGTCAGGTAAATACGATGGCCTTCTGCTTCCAATACCAGATATTCTGGATACTCACCATAGTCATCGTTGTTTCCAGCTACGGCCGTAAAACCAGAAAGCATACGCTTCGGCAATTCACTATCACCGCAATGCAAGAAGATTTCCGCATCACTGTACTTTTCTCTCAAGAAATCGAGTGGTGCTTCTAACCCATGGTTATCACTGACCAATACTGCTGTTTTCATCTTCTGTATAATACTATAGTGTTTACGAGATTGCAACTATTCTTTTCCATTTTTTCAATTTTTTCGTATTTTTTTCTACAATACCCTGCTATAACTGCTTTGTACTGTCATTCCTTGTGCTATGATACCCATAGGAGCTGGTAATATGAACAGTTTTAATCTATACCCATACAACATGTATATCTTATTGACCGCTATTCTCGTCATGCTGGTCTTTCTTATTCTGACGATCAAACGCTTACACGTACTAAAGCAAACTGCAGTACATGTACAGAAACATAAAGATGTGATCGTACGTGGTATAAGAGAAGCAGAAATCAAAAAAGCTGTCGCCAAGGAAGGTTTCCAAAAACCGATCCAGACATGCCGCCAACTCATGAAATTGTTCTCTTTGGCTATGACCATTCGTACAAGTACAAGTATTATGCGTCATGTTGCTAAGAAAACTTACGAAGATCAAGCGAAGGACTAGGCTGTGCTGTGCACAGCTTTTTCTTCTGCCTATGCAAAAAGAGACATCTAGCGCCTCTTTATACATTGACATCTTCATGCAGAGCAGCATATACCCTTTCCGCTACATCATGCGGTACATAAGTACTGATTTCTTCTACAGATGCCTTCTTCAAATTTGTAAAACTTCCAAACTTGCGTAGCAGCAAGCTTTTTCTTTTCGGACCTATCCCTTCGATCTCATCTAAAATAGACTTCGTTTGTGCTTTAGCACGCAACTTACGATGATATGAGATAGCGGTACGATGTACTTCATCCTGCATTCTCGTCAAAAGGAAGAACAGAGATGAATCTTTTGCAATATCAAATGTTTTACCGTTCGTATCCATCAATCCGCGCGTATTATGATGCTCATCTTTAACAAGACCTAGGATCCTGATCTCATTTTCCAATCCTAAACTCTCCAGGATCTCTTCGGCCGCATCGATCTGAGTTCTGCCACCATCCACCAAAATACCATCCGGCAGTCTCCCATCCTCTTTCAATAGACGGAAATAGCGGCGATATATCACTTCTTTCATACTATCCACATCACTATTGCCTGTATGCAATTTGAATAGACGATATGATTTCCGATCTGGAATACCATCTTCATATACCACACAAGAGGCAACTGTAAATTGACCAGCTGTGTGGGAGTTATCGAATAATTCCACTCGAGACATCGTACAACCAGCTAGGTCGCTCAATTGTGCAACTGCTTGTTCTATCTCCGAATCCTGCTTCGCCACTGTTTTAAACTTCAGATCCAGCTGTTTATGTGCATTCTCTTTGCACATCGCTAAAAGTTTACGACGGTATCCTTTCTGCGGTTGCACACAATTTGTATGCAGGATCTCACTCAATTCAGATGCCGTATGTTCTTCTAGTTCCATCGGCAGTGCTACGATCGAAGGACATGGATGATCTCCATAGTATTGAACAAGAAACGAAATAAACTCATCTTCCGCATCACCATATAAAGGTTGCAGACGGAATTCTTTATTCAATACGACCCCTCTGCGCACAAGAAAACCTGCAATAGCAATATACCCTTTTTCTTCATACCAAGTAAACGCATCCAAATTGCCGCGAGCATCGTTCTCAATCAATTGGCGATCCTGTGTTACCGATTCTACACTTTCAATCATTTCTTTAAACGCTGCTGCTTTCTCAAACTCTAAAGCTTCACTTGCATCCAGCATCTTCTGCTTAAGATCCTGCATGATCTTCTTTGTATCACCATTCATAAAACGAATGACTTCATCACTCATCTCTTTATATTTACCAGGATCCACCTTATATTCACAAGGTCCTAAACACTGTCCCAT
Source organism: uncultured Bulleidia sp. (assembly GCA_963556805.1). GTDB lineage: Bacteria > Bacillota_I > Bacilli_A > Erysipelotrichales > Erysipelotrichaceae > Bulleidia. The sequence goes on from CAUWCC010000013.1 coordinate 20,577, forward strand.
ATGGTAATACAGACATACCCGATCTTTCATCCTGACACATCTTCTAAATGGATAGATCGACTGCAGCAATTTTAACGTAGTCCTTGCTGCGTGAGCATCTGGAAATGGTCCAAAATATTTAGCTTTCCGATCTTTCTTCATATCCCTGGCCACCAGCAATTGCGGATATTCCTCATTGGTGAGCTTGATATAAGGATATGAAGAATCATCCATGAATTGGATGTTATATTTCGGTCGATATTTCTTGATCAAATTGATCTCCAAGATCAAAGATTCTTTCTCAGTAGAAGTGACGATAAAATCAAAATCTTCGATCTGAGATACCATTTTGGTCGTTTTAAAATCATGTGCTCCAACAAAATACTGGTTGACACGATTATGAAGATCTTTAGCTTTACCAACATAGATCACTTCCCCATATTTATTCTTCATTTGGTAACTCCCTGGGGAATGAGGGATATTGCTCAATTTCGCTTTAATATACTCTTTGTCCATATTTATTTCATTGTGACAACAGTTGCACCCGTACCGCCCTCACCTGGTGTACCAAGACGGAATTCTTTCACAGAAGGATCCTGTGACAACTTCTTATGCACAGCCTTACGCAAAGCCCCAGATCCATCACCATGGATGATACGGAACGACTTTAAGGAATTAACCTTCGCTTCATCGATATACCCTGCCATACGATCCATCGCCTCATCCACATGCATTCCAATCAGATTGCATTCTGTCGGCATAGATGCAAATATATTTGATCTAGATATCGAAACAACAGGTTCTTCTTTCAATTTAGGAATGATACGGGAAGATGGTCTGATCTGGCTCTTCTTCACCCGCATCTCACGGCCATTGAGCAAAATGGTGATATCTTTCTTCTCGATCCTGATGATCTCACATACCTGCCCGCTCGCTCTTAGCTCTACCGCATCATGGACCGCATAATCCGTATGTACTGGTTCCGCTTCCATTTGTTTTTCCGTCAGCTTGCCTAAACCTTGTTTCTTATGCAATGCTTCATGATATTTTGCTGTCTTTTGATGATTTCTTAGATCCTTCAAGATTTCATCCGCCTTCGCCTGTGCTTCTTCTACATAAGTGCGTGCTTCTTCTTCTGCCTTCGCATGGATCACATCTTTATCATGCTCTAACCGCTTCAATTGACGATCCAATTCAGCCTTCTCTTTCTGATTTTCAGCAATCAATTCCTCCAGCTTCTGCTGTCTTAACACATTCTCATTAAGCTGTTTTTCCAACTTCTCGATCAACTCATCTTCTTGTGTCTTTGCCTGCGACTTTAAGAAACGAGCATAATTGACGATTCCTTTTGGAAGACCATATTTCTCAGCCACTTCAAAAGCATTAGACTGTCCAGTCAAACCTTCTAAATACTTATATGTAGGTGCCAGCTTTTCCATGTCAAATTGCACACTCGCCAGCAATATATCCTTATGACGCTTTCCATACGCCTTTAAACGATTGTAATGCGTTGTCGCAACTGTCATGCATTTCTTATCACGCAGATCATTCAAAATTGCAATAGCTAACGATTCACCCTCACTTGGATCTGTACCAGAACCAACTTCATCCAGTAATACCAAAGAATCAGATGTTGCTTCCCGACAAATCTCAGCCTGTTTTACCATATGAGCAGAGAAACTGGATAATGAAGATACAACACTTTGATCATCACCAATATCCGCAAAAACACGGTCAAAGAATGGGATCGTACAGTGATCGCATGTAACAGGAATACCGCAGTATGTCATAAGAACGAAAAGACCGATGACTTTCATAGATACTGTCTTACCACCGGTATTAGGACCAGTGATCAAAAGGATCCTATTTGGATCAGCCAAATAATAATCATTGGATACGACCTTGACAGGATCAATCAAAGGATGTCTAGCCTTAACGATCTCCAAATGCTTTTCATCTGATAAGGATGCAGCACATGCATCTCGCTGTGCACCCCATTCCGCTTTTGCAAATACGGCATCCAATATAGCAGCCGTTTCCAAATTAGCCAATTCCTCATAAGCAATGGAACGTACTTCATGAGAACATTTCACCAAGATCTTATGGATCTCTTCTTGTTCTTTATTCAACAAATGCTCTTTGCGATTATTAGGACCAACAAAAGAAGCAGGTTCTACATAACTTGCTTGACCACTAGCACTATCCCCATATACCATACCGCCGAACGTATTCTTCTCACCTGCTTTGATCAATACAACTGCACGGCCACCGCGATATGTCACAATACTGTCTACAACAGAATTAGCATGTGAAGCAAGAAACTTTTGTGCCGCTTCTGCGATCTCACCATCTGCTCTACGTAAAGCTGCACGGATCCCGCGCAGTTCAGAAGATGCACTATCTTTCACTTCCCCATACTCATTGAAGCAGTTCTCTAATAGGCGTAATGTATGCTCATGTACCACAAGAGAAGAAAACAATTCCTTTAATGCATCGAACTTTACCTCTACTGCTTCTGCTGCATAATTTTTGATTGCTTTAATACCACTGATAAAGCGCATTTCAGCAAGAAAATCCTGTTCCGTGAGAACACTTCCTTTTTTCGCTTTCTGCAGCAGCTCATGAATATCTGTAATACCTGCAAAAGGCAGCGGTCCATACTGAACAACACTTCGCAATGCTTCCTTAGATTGAGCATTATCCCTTCGAATGATCAAAGGGTCATAACATACCTTTGTATGCTGGATCTTCTCTATCCCTAATGAGAATGAACAATGTTCCGTGATCTGCTTTAAGATCACATGCAATTCCAAACTATCTTCTAAAGCCATCAGCCAACTGCCTCCCCTGTATAAATCTCAAAACCAGCTAGATCTTGACCGTGTTCAGCAAACCAAGCCCGGATTGCATCAGCAGAAGCCCCTTGCAGATCAGAAGCACCATTCACGATCTCACCAAATGCTTCACTTTGCATAAACGGTTCCAAGTAGCCAGCTGAAACTTCTTCAGCTAAGTCACATACTCTGCCAATGACCGTATTGTTCACAAGATCTCTTCCATTTGTAAATAAAGGCATAGAAAGGATCGCACTCAATACCAATGTCCATAAAACCGCTACACCAAGCTGAAAGATACCGCCGGCTGCGGATGCTAAAAGATTGATTCCCGGCACATGCTTCACAGATTTGCAAATGTTCTCAAATAAAGCAATCAATACCTTCAATACGAGGAATACCAAGAAGAATAAACATACCTCATTCATAAACATATAAACGATATCCGCAGCAGGCGTTGCTTGCAATGGTGTCCAATCATGCGGCCAGATCGATAGAAATTCTGCTAAAGCTGGGGCAGCCAGCCAAGCCAGCCAGATCGCTGCCAATGTCCCAAAAAGGTCAATAGCAGCTCTAAAGATACCTTTCTGCCAACCGATTGCAAACATCACAATATAGAAAAGGATCATGCCCAAGCCAACAAGAGCAAACATACTATTTGAAATCGTAATCATACATAACCTCCACAAACTTAATTCATTATAGCGTAACATACCACATTTGCTAAAATAGACATATGGCAAATACTACAACGATCACATTAAAACTTACTTCCATACAGGAAGAAAAACTTTTGGCATCCTTTCAAAGTGATGCATCTACACCTCCAGCCTATGCCAAATGGCAGCTGCGGCCGGAAAACTGCGTCATCACATGCTACACATCTGGCAAAACAGTATTCCAAGGCAAAGATGCCAGTATCTATGCCTCAGCTTTTACGACCCCCGTGCAGCCAACCGTTCCTTCCATCCCTGTCTCTTCTTTTTCTTTACCACAAGCAGGAAGTGATGAGGTAGGAACAGGAGACTACTTTGGACCAGTTGTTGTCTGCGCAGCTATTGTTACAGCTAAAACGATCGACAGCATCAAAGCACTCGGTGTCCGTGATTCCAAAGCCCTGACTGATAAGGATATACGGATCATCGGTCCAAAACTTAGGCAGATCCTGCCACATTCTTTACTGATCTTGGATAACAAAAAATACAATCGTGTTCATGTTTCCAATAACATCAATTCGATCAAAGCTAAACTGCATAATCAAGCATATATCAACTTAGAGAAGAAGTATGGTCTGCCTGATCTTTGTGTGATCGATCAATTTACCCCAGAACGTTCTTACTATAACTATCTACAAGGAGAACCAAAAGTTATCGGTCATATTCACTTTGAAACAAAAGCGGAAGATAAATATCCTGCTGTAGGGGCAGCAAGTGTGATCGCCCGCTATGCTTTTCTAACACTTTGGGATGAAATGGAAAAGAAATATGGAATGACTTTACAAAAGGGAGCTGGTTCCAAGACAGATCTCTGTGCACGTGAATTTGTTGATAAATTCGGCATGGATGAATTGGCTAAAGTCGTAAAACTGCACTTCCGCAACACCGAGAAATTGCAATAAAGGTCGTCATATGACGACCTTTTTATACTTCTGGATTTTTATGCTTTACAACCTGTAATGAGATCGTATTCTCCAACCTGCACATCTCTACCCCAGCTGCTTCCAACATCTTCTTAGAAGCGATCGTAGATTCACTATCCGCATACTTATCTGATTCATATACAATGCGCTGGATCCCTGATTGAATGATAGCCTTGGCACATTCATTACATGGAAACAAGGATACATAGATCGTACACCCTGTTACCGGCCACTTAGAATTCAAGATCGCATTCAGCTCAGCATGCACAACATATGCATACTTGCTGTTTAACATAGTACCGATCCTGCCCCATGGGAATTCATCATCTGAGCACCCTTTCGGCATACCATTATATCCAACCGAGACAACTCTATGGTTTTCATCTACGATAGCTGCACCAACTTGTGTATTAGGATCCTTAGAACGCAAAGCTGACAAATGTGCCAATCCCATGAAATATTCATCCCAACTCAAAACATCTGTACGCTTATCCATCATTCTCCTCCAACTCCAATGCAAATTCTAAATATTTTGCATCATAGATCTCATCCAGCTTCTCAGCCATGTGTCTGCTGTAATGATGCAGACCAACTTTGTCATATACCTTCAGCACATTCAGATCACTTGCAAGATAAACATTCTGTTCACTCAAATTCCAGTTGACACCTGCCAATGCACACATACCAATCATATATACGATCGTCGCAAAACGCCATGTCTTTGTCATAGCCTTATCATGATCTTTCAATAGTGTTGCACTAAGGAAAAGACCTGTAATAAAACCGCCTAAGTGTGCCTCCCAGGCAATATTTGGCATAAAGTTGACAGCAAGATTCACAAGTATGACTTTTACCAAATACTTCTTTATGACAGAATTTGCAATCATACCAGAGCGTACCAGGACAACGATCAAGCAGGCCATGACACCGTAAAGGCCGCCCGACATACCTACTGATACCGTAGAACCGCTGCTGATCACCTCAAACAAAGAACCACCGATCACAGAGCCGATCAGCACTACCAAAAACCTCCATGTCCCTATATTTTTCTCTAAGACCATGCCTGTATCATACAGAGTAAACATATTCATCAAAATATGAAGAATACCGCCATGCAAAAACATACATGTGACCAAACGCCACCATTCACCTGCTAAGATGAATGGTTTGTAATATGCCCCACATACAATGGCTCGCTCTGCTCCATTTTCCAAAGGAACAAATTGTTCGACCACAAACATCACGATCGCGATCAACAGTATAGCGATCGTTCCCGGCATGGTACGGTAAGCTTCTTTAAAGCGCCGCATCTTCTTTCTCCAAGATCTGAAGCAAATCTTCAAAATACTGTGGTAATGGTGCCTCAAATACCATTGTTTCACCTGTTCGCGGATGCACTAATGTCAGACGATTGGCATGCAATACCTGTCCTTGTGTATCCATATATGGGCACTTACGTCCATACTTCTCATCCCCCATAACAGGATGATTACAATACTTCATATGAACACGGATCTGATGCGTACGGCCTGTCTCCAAACTGCATTCGATGTATGTCGCATTTTGGAAGCGTTTAAGAACTCTGTAGTGCGTCCGTGCCGGCTTGGAGTTTACTTCCGTAACCGCCATCTTTTGACGATCCCGACGGTCTCTACCAATCGGGGCATCGATCACTGCTGCATCACTTTGCAATTTACCAACAACGATAGAACGATACTCACGATGGCATGTCTTATCTTCCAACTGTTTAGCAATGCAACGATGTGCTTCATCATTTTTGCATACGACCAAACATCCTGTTGTATCTTTATCGATCCGATGCACGATACCTGGACGGATCTTGCCGTTAATACCAGAAAGATCTTTGCAATGGTATAAAAGAGCATTGACCAATGTTCCGCTGTATACACCAGGAGCAGGATGTACGATCATGCCCTTAGGCTTATTGATAACGATGATATCGCTATCTTCATACAAGATATCCAAAGGAATATCTTCCGGTTTTACACTGATCTCTTCATTTTCAGGAATATCTGCCGTGATCTCATCACCAGTGGAAACTTTGAAACTACTGCGCACAGCCTTCCCGTTTACTAATACTTTACCATCATCACACAACTGCTGAACACGCGTACGTGACAACTCACTCGCTTCACTTAAATAACGATCAACACGAAGCGCACCCTCAAGCTCCGCTATAAAAGTCTCTCTCATTTACCTTCCTCCTCTACAAAAGCAGATACTGCTAACAGAAATACACCAATGCACAAGGCAACATCTGCAACATTAAATACTGGAAAAGCATATCCAAAGATATTGAAACTCAAAAAATCTCTTACATACTGTAGTACCAAGCGATCGATCAAGTTGCCCGCAGCACCACCTGCCATCATTGCGATTGCAATCATCGTCAATCCCTTCGGTTTCTTTGTAACGATATACCAAAGCATAAATCCTACTGCAACAGCAGATACAAGTGCCAAGACCCCTGTCATACTAGAAAACATTGACCACGCCGCCCCTGTATTCTTTAGATATACTAAGGAGAAAAAGTCCTCAATAATAGGAACGTTATGCAATGCAACATTACTTTGGATCACAAACTTCGTGATCTGATCCAAAACTAGGACCACAGCCATGATTACCCATGCCATCAGTGTTTACCTCTTTCTGTAAATACAGCAAATTGTTCTAGTTCATATGGTTCATATCTTGTCGCATTCTTCTCATATGCCTTAGCAAAATCATCCGCACTATAGTCTTCTAACAGGCGTGATGCTAGTCTTTCCTTTAAGACCATACTATCTTCATGTTTAAAAGCACCATGGCGTACACGTTGAATCGTGCCATCTTTACCAGCTAATACAACCTCATATTCATAATCGATACGATCATGCAAAGAAGCCGTCAATTCCTCATCTGCTTCCTTCATGCAGAAAGGCAGATCACTGCACTCAAAGCAATCATCGATCTCTACTAAGAACAGATCTAAAATACCTTTTTGTACAAAAGATACTGTCAAAACATTTTTACCTGCTGCTCTACATTCTTCCTTTGTCCAAATCTCATCCTTGAGAATGAAGAGAAATACATGGTTTTTGTAATCAAGCCAGATGCCGTCTTCTGCAGCATCTTCCAATTTATCATTCACTTTGTAAATATTCATATCATACATGATTTTAGCATAATACATGCATCCAAAAAAAGACTTCCGTCAAGCGGAAGCCTCAGCCCTTGTATGCCTTTAACGCATGTGCGATCTGGTCTGGGCAAGATGTAGGTTTGAAACCACATTGGATACCTTCCAGATCTTTGATCACTTCATCTACTGTTCTACCCTTTACAAGAGCAGCAATACCCTTCAGATTACCATTACATCCGCCGATCACTTCCAAAGAAGCAATCGTACCGTCATCATTGATATCGAAGATCATCTTGCGGGAACAAACGCCCTGCGGTGTATATTCAAAATGTTTCATAGTATCCTCCGCCCGCTATCGTATCACGAAACATACAGATTGTGCACGAACTGCTTTTTGTGCTATATTCAAATTTATGGAAATTACAGAATTCACATGGCCTGTACAGCAGGCATTAGCTGCTATGCACATTGAAAAACTCTCTGAAGTGCAGCAATACATCCCCGCTTTTCAGAGCGGCAAAGACTTCCTTATCCAATCTCCTACCGGGTCTGGCAAGACCCTTGCATATATGCTACCGATCGTAGAAAGACTTATGCCCCAAGGCAAAGGCAAGCACTTTCCCCAAGCATTGATCCTTGTGCCGACACGTGAGCTTGCTTTACAAACAGCAGATACAGCAAGAAAACTATTATCTACCCAAGAAGGGATCCGTACAGCAGTATTGACAGGGGGGGTAGATATCCAAGTACAAATCAAAGCATTCTCAAAAGGAGCAGATATCGTCATAGCTACCCCTGCTAGACTGTTAGATCACATCCGTCGTCATACCTTCAAGCCGAAACAATGCACGATGCTTGTATTAGACGAAGCAGATGTCATGTTATCGATGGGATTTGAAGAAGATGTACGAAAGTGCATTACTTGCTTACCGGAACATCAAACATTGTTATGCAGTGCTACTTATACCCCAAAGATCGAACTGTTATCCAAGGATATACAAACAGAACCTGAAAAGATCGTGATCAAGCACTCAGAAATGTTGATGCAGCGTACTGCCTTTTCGTTTATCTATACACCCGAAAAGAAGAAACTGGATGTTCTTCTCAAGTCTTTAAAGTCATCTTATAAACAATGCCTGATCTTTGCTAATACCAAAGCATCTGCTGCTTTCCTAGCCAAATTCTTACAGAACAATGGTATTTGTGCGGGTGCTTTGCATAGTGAAGTAGAAGGAGCTGAACGCCGTAAGATACTGCGTGCTTTCCAAACAGGAAAGCTAAAGGTATTAACAGCTACCGATGTTGTTGAAAGGGGTATCGATATTCCATGTATCGACCTATTGATCAACTACGATCTTCCTGACAGCGATACGACATTGCTCCATCGCTGCGGCCGTACTTCCCGTGCCAACACGCAAGGCCGATGTGAAATCTACATCACCCCACAGGAAAAAAAACGTGTTCCAAGTATCCGCAAGATGCTCAAAGAAACACACTAATGACCCGTCCCATCGGTATATACTTACGCTCCTGCCCTATCAAAATAAATGCGTTTTCTACCAAAAAGCAAGACTTTGGGGATTGCCAGGACCTTCTGCTAAGCGAACTTTACAAAAAACATAAGCAGATAAGAAAGCACATCGATTAGAGATCAATTTTGATCCTGTCCCCCTTCCTGTTCTATCAGCCTTCATCGTGAAAAAGCTAATGAAGGTCGTTTTCTTTTGTAAAAGAATCAACAAATCTAGTCCTGCTGTCAAGCAGCCATGCTCATAGAAACCTAAATATTACATATTCTGCAGCGACAGTGCTATAGGCAGTGCCTACATATCATCACGAATACTATCTTCACTCGGCAATGGTGGATTCCCTTGCCTCAACGCCAATATTCCGGTATGTCTCTTTCTTCCAATTTACGTATTTCTATGTTTCCTTCTCATAACAAAAAAGCAGGTTTTCAACCTGCCTTTCAACTATCGATCAATAGTTTTCTTTCTTCACTTCGAAGTAAGATTGCGGATGCGCACAAACAGGACAAACCTCTGGTGCTTCTTTTGCTTTTACCGTATAACCGCAATTACGGCACTGCCATGTCACTTCATCCTTCTTAACAAAGACTTCCTTATTATGCAAATTATCCAGCAGCTTTCTATAGCGTTCTTCGTGTCCAGCCTCAATTTCAGCTACACCTCTAAACTGCTCCGCAATCTCATGAAAACCTTCTTCATCTGCTTCTTGAGCAAACTGCTTGTACATCTCGGTCCATTCGTAGTTCTCACCCTCATACGCCTGTCTTAGATTATCGGCTGTATCGTGAATAGAACCACCCTGGAGATGCTTAAACCACAGCTTAGCATGTTCCTTCTCATTCAATGCTGTTTCCTGAAAAATCGCAGCGATCTGTTCATAACCTTCCTTCTTAGCCTTAGATGCAAAGTAATCATACTTATTACGTGCCTGGCTTTCTCCTGCAAATGCCGTCTGCAGATTTGCTTCTGTCTTGGAACCCTTAAATTCTGTCATCTTTCGATACCTCCTATTAACATCATCATAGTCCCCCTGATGATGCGTTGCAAATAAAGTGGTCTAACTTTCAGCAATTTGTCACAAAAGAAAGTTCGTCCAGATCGATCGTCACTTCTATTCCATTCGCAAACTTTGATCTTTGTTTCGTACCTTTCTCATTCAACATTTCAAAAGATACCATCTCTTCCATACCACATCTTTCCTGCAGTTTCTGTACGATCAAACAACGATCCACAGCTTCCTGCATAGAACGATCATTATTACCAAAAGCACCATCTGTATTAGGATAAGCTCCCTCACGAACAAGATACGGTGCCCCTGCATTCAATAATGCATAGAGCATATAGTCATATCCTTCACCCTTTTCCATCATCCAAGGGATCGTTGCACAATCATGGTAAACAAGAGAAAACAATGGTACTGGGATACCATATTTTTCACTGCCTGGTGCAGCCATTTGTTCTTCGTATGGTGCATAATGAGCAAAGACAAGATCTGTTAATGCCCAATCTGCTGCTTCTTCCGAACTTGGCATAATGCCATGAGATGTCAGCCAGGCAAAGCATTGTCTTCTATATTCATAACAATCACGACGTGTCATGATATGATCTTTCTCAAAACATTCATCACCATCATTACATGTAAAAACATCCAAATATGCACCATCCAGCATTACATGATTTTCCTCAATGTCCATAAAGTTTCTACGAACATAATACAAAGCTTGCGAAGCACAAAGATAAGACTGTGCCCCGCCTGCCCAGATTGCTTGGGTAAAGATCTCGCCATCTTCCTTTCTGACTGCATAAGAAGGATCAAAGGAAGGTGCTGTGCGGTAATAATCACGATATTGGTCATGGATACCAAACATACCGCCGCATTCCTTTACTGTCCTGCACAACATTTCCATACCTTCCCAACCACCTGCTTCTATACAAGCTGGACCATAATCTGGATGACAGTTATCATAACCAGGCTCTGCCCATCCGTCTAAGTGAAGATACATTTTCTTTGCCCCATGTGCTGCTAGCTCCTTGATCTGTTTTGTACGTTCTGCAAAAGTAACAAGAGCGGCATTGTTTTCAGGATGTTCATGATCATAGAAACGTGAATCCGGCTGGACAACAGCCTTGATGCCAAAATGTACGAAAGCACTGCCGTTGAGGTCTTTTACTTTCGAATCACGTAAAGCCTTTTCCTGTAATGTGATCAATTTACCATTATCTTTGACATAAGAACGATAGATCTTAGCCGCGATCGTTTCATTCATCTTGTCACGGAACGTATAACGCAGAATACGATGTGTCATCTTGCCTAAAGATGGAATGAGCCACTGTCCTACTTGTACATCACAATTTGCTTCATGTTTGACATCCATGCCGGCATCCCATGGTGTATACGAAATGGCGATATAACCCGCATCCTCCTTCACCTGGGCAAACCACGGCATATAGCAACCCGCTGTAAAGAACATACCGTCAAAATCAAGTTTCTTCATTGTGATCGGCCAACCGTTAGGAACTCTAAGTCCAGCTCTCGTGTTAAGTAATGTATACCAAGCAGGTGAGATCGTATCAAACATCATTGGAGACGGCCACAATACCTTCTCTACCTTCTCACTTTGTTCTAGAGGAATGAACTCGCACCAAACATCTTCTGTACATGTCTCGATCCACACCTTTGTTGCAAAGCGAAACCCTGCCACGCAATATTCATTGCGTATTCCTCTCCCTACTCCACAAATATATGGCGTACTAGCTGTCAAACCAGACGCAAAGCTATATTCCACGCCATGCTTGAACAATTTACCATCATGTGCAAATGACCATGCTGTCTCCCCATGAACGATCGTTTCAGGAATACCTGCTTCATTTGTAAGGATCATTGTACTGCCGCTTCTAATTTCCATCTTCTACCTCCGAAAATCTCAATAATCACAGATATTGCAATATTTAAGACAAATTCAAGCAATAATTAATTCATACATTGAGCTATCTTAATTGCTACCGCAAAAGCATTATAATAAAAACTTTGTCCTATTAGTGTTTATGCGGACAAAATTATTGGCTTAATTAAGTAATTTTGGACTTCGTTGCTTAGTATACATGGCTGTGTACAGTGAATTCGCTCTAGAAATATATCATAGTGGTGTGAAATGACCGTATGGAATAAATGCATCTGGGGATGTCCAATTCCCTTGTGCATCTGT
>CAUWCC010000014.1:0-31957 GCA_963556805.1 uncultured Bulleidia sp.
TGTTCATTCACAAAAATAGCTAATCTGCAACCACACGATTGTAGATTAGCCGAAACCAAAAAATAATGCAAATAACACAAGGCGCACAGCTATAAGTGAACTATATCTGAACGTTTTCTGAATTTACTCATTTATTATATTGACGTTTTTTTGGATTTGTAAAGTGTGATGCAATCATTTTTTTGATACGTATTCTTGCATGTAATTTATTTGTATATAATTCTGCTTTAGTTTTGATTAGCGAAAATATAGACATACAAAATTCTATAAATGCGCATTTTTTGTCACTGAAATAATATAAAAGCGTCATTTTTTTGCGTGCTTATAGTATTTTTTGCATAAAATCAAAAATCCGACATTTATCAATTTGTGTTGTATTTTTTTGCATACTATAGTGAAAAAACTGTGCGGAAATGTTGCATAAAATCAACATGTTTAAATTTGCATTTTTTCATATGTGAATAATTTTTACCTATATATTTTTCAAATATACTATGTATACTGACCAATCAAAAAGTGGCTTAAACACTGCATAAGCCACCAACATTTTGCTTTAATGGTTCGACAAAAAAAAAGAGAGTATATCGTATACTCTCCTGTTTACACATTCTTAGTTATCTGTAAGTCCCCAGCTTGGAATCTCTGTACCTCTACGGATCAACACTGTTTTCTGAAACTCTGTTTGATTCAAGAAACGCAATACCGTATGGATCTCTTCATCTGTACAGCCAATCAACATTTTAACATCCAATTCTTTCATTAAAATATCCGCCGCAATGATAAGACCAGAGATCTGATTACGATCTCCAGAACCTGCATAGACTGAAATTCCCTCTTCCGATCCACTCATTGTATCCGTCAAATGCCCATAATCAGTGGGGTAAATTAAATTTTTGAATGTGTCATGCACATCCCCTTTTTTCTTTGTTAAATTCAGCTTACCGGATAAAAACAATGTATCTGCCTTCATCCAAAAAAAAGCGTTGTTTTCAAATTCTGACATGTAAAAGATACTCCCTATCAAAAACATTCTAATTATACACGATACACAACACACTGTAAATCTTTATGGTCAAAATGAAAAAGCTTACATTATTTGAAACTATAACGGTTTGGTTTGTCTATATACCATGTTGACAAGATATCTTTCTAGTGATATCAATATGATATCAGATTTATATCTGACACGGAGGTATATATGCAATATTGCATGCACAGTACGTTCCAAATGATCGCAGCTGTGTCTTCATTTCTGCCGATCTATCTGCTTTCGGCATATGTGTTCTATTCTGTCATGGAGGTAATTGTATGAAAGAAAAAATTTTATCTGTAAAAAAGAATGGTTTAAAGGTTGCTGTTCTACTCTCTCTGCTCATGGCAGCAGACATTCTCATCTTTATCATCAGTATTGCTATGGGGCATTATGACCCCTATCTACCTTTGTTTATTCCTTCTTTGATTTTCTTGATTGTCGGATGGTTTTTTTTCAATGGTCTTAAAGTCATCAAGCCCCAAGAAGCACTTGTTTAACATTATTTGGAGAATACATCGGCACATTAAAAGAACCTGGTTTTTACTATGTAAATCCTTTTTGTACAGCAATCAATCCCGCCGCAAAGACAAAGCTTGGACAAAGTCGAGATGTGAATAAAAATGAAGGAAATACGAGTGATGTAAATGATCGTAAGATTTCATTGAAAGAAATGACATTGTCAAATGCCGTCCAGAAAGTCAATGATGTATTGGGAAATCCAGTGGAGATCGGAGTCGCTGTTATTTGGAAAGTGGAAGATACAGCAGCAGCGGTATTCAATGTGGATAACTATAAAGAATATCTTTCTCTCCAGTGTGATTCCGCTGTGCGTGAGATCGTTAAGATCTATCCTTATGATGTTTCTCCTAATGTTGATACAACCGGGGATGGCATGGCAGATGATGGTTCTTTGCGCGGTTCCACGACAATCGTAGCACAGCGTATTAAAGATTTGATCCAAGAAAAGGTCTCTAAAGCAGGTCTAGAGATCATGGAAGCACGTATCACCTATCTTGCATATGCACCAGAGATCGCAGCCGTGATGCTACAAAGACAGCAAGCTTCTGCTGTGATCGATGCACGTAAGATGATTGTAGATGGTGCAGTAGGTATGGTTGAAATGGCTTTAGAAAGACTAGAAGAGAATGGTACTGTAGATTTAGATGATGAAAGAAAAGCAGCAATGGTATCTAATCTTTTAGTTGTCTTGTGCGGTACCCACGATGCCCAGCCTGTTGTAAATTCTGGTAGTTTATACTAGCCTATACTATATGGCAAAAAAACAAATACCACTTCGTTTAAATGAAAAACTATACAACAGCATAGCGGCATGGGCAGAGGATGATTTCCGTTCTGTAAATGGTCAGATCGAATACTTATTAACAGAATGCGTCAAGCAGCGTAAAAAAGATGGAAAGTATGTATCCGAGACGATCGATGAACCAATTCAATTAGATATCAAATAAGGCAGGTAACCCCTGCCTTTTCTCATACTATCTAAAAAAGTGGACGAAACTGCCCACTTTACAACACTGGATCAACTAAATACACCACCAATATATTCCTTTGTACGCTGCTGCTGTGGCATAGAGAAGATCTGTTCGGTAGAACCAACTTCGATCAACTGCCCAAGATAGAAGAAAGCTGTACGGTCAGATATACGCATAGCCTGCTGCATATTATGCGTCACGATCACGATCGTATACTTCTTCTTCAATTCAATAACAAGATCTTCGATCGTACTAGAAGCAATAGGATCCAAGGCAGAAGTAGGTTCATCCATCAAGATAATATCTGGTTCTGTTGCAATCGTACGTGCAATGCAGATACGCTGCTGCTGACCACCTGAAAGACCTACCGCATTGTCCTTCAAACGATCCTTTACCTCATCCCAAATACCAACACCACGTAAGGCCTTTTCCACGATTGCATCCAATGTCTTCTTATCCTTAACACCATTGATTCGTGGCCCATATGCCACATTATCATAAATACTCTGTGGGAAAGGATTTGGTTGTTGGAATACCATACCTACACGCTTTCGCAGCATGATCGTATTCATGTCCTTATACACATCTTTCCCATTAAACAAGATCTGACCTTCTGTCTTTATACCTTTCACAAAATCATTCATCCGATTGATAGACTTCAAGAAAGTACTCTTGCCACATCCAGAAGGACCGATCAAAGCTAAGATCTCATTCTTATATACATCCAGATCGATATTCGTAAGAGCTTTAAAATCTCCATACCAGAAAGCAAAATCCTTTGCTTCAATTACTTTATCACTCATTTTCCATTCCTCTTCTTTTCCAACTTACTAGAGTAACTACGCAATACCACAGAGAACAACAAAGAGATGATCACCAAGACAGCACTAGCAACACTAGCAATCTCGTTTGCATGGGGATTCAAAGAACCTTCTGTTCGCATGACCCAAATATGCAAAGACAATGTTTCACCAGGTCGGAATGGATTCAATGGACATGTTGGTGAAGCTATATTCCAGTTATTCCAATTGATTGCTGTACTTTGTCCTGCTGTATAAAGCAAGGCGGCTGCTTCACCAAAACCTCTACCAGCTGCCATGATGATACCTGTTAAGATACGAGAGAAAGCGGCTGGTAATAGTACCGTACGAATGACTTCCCAATGACTTGCACCTAAGGCAAAAGCACCCTCTTTATAACCTACCGGCAAAGCCGCAAAGGCATCTCTTGTCGTTGTTGTGATCAAAGGAAGAGAAAGGATCGATACTGCCAATGCCCCTGCAAATAAGCTCCAAGAACTACCTGTCATCAAAATGAATACAAGATATGCAAACAAGCCAATAACAATCGATGGAATGGAAGATAACGCTTCAATACAGATACTCAAGAAGTTGAGGAGCTTACCAGGTTTTGCGTATTCAGCAATATAGATACCTGCTGCAATACCAAGTGGTACAGAGATCAAAAGAGACAAGATAACAAGATAGATCGTATTCCACAATTGATTGAGAATACCTTCTCTTGTTGTAGAAAGAATAGCTGGATAGAAAGATACGATACCTTTGATAATGATATATCCTGTTAAAAGGATCAAGAAACCAAGAACAAGACCACCGACCAACCAAAATAGACCAGTCATCAGCTTTTCTGCTAATACAGCACGCTGGATCACTTTTTCTTTCTTATCTTCATTCATGCTTTCTTATTCTCCTTTCCCGAGATCATGTGGATCAAGAAGATACATAACAAACTGATCAAGAACAACAAGAGAGCCATTGTCCACAAGGCTAAGTTATGTTCACCACCATTTGCTGTATTGCCCATATCTGATGCGATCGCTGCTGTTAAGTTATTCGTTGGATCCAGTAAAGAATGCGGGAATGCACGTGTTTTACCAATGACCATTGCAACCGCTAATGCTTCACCAAATGCTCTAGCAAGCCCCATGATGATACCAACAAGAATACCAGGTCTAGCAGCTGGTAATACAACCTTGTGGATCACCTGCCATCTTGTAGAGCCTAATCCAAATGCACCTTGTCTATATGTATCTGGAACACCTTTTAAAGCATCTGCCGATACCGTAGCAATCGTTGGAAAGATCATGATAGCAAGTACGATCGCTGCTGCTAAAACAGAGAAACCACCCATTTTAGCGTTGAAAGTCGTCTTGATCCACGGTACAAGAACCGTAAGACCGATCCAACCATAAACAACAGAAGGAATACCGACATAGATCTCTGTTGCTGGACGAAGAATCTTTTCACCGATCTCTGGTGCGATCTCTACCATGAAGATAGCTGTCCCAATAGCAAACGGAACAGCGATCAACAAAGCTAATCCACATGTCAAAAGAGATCCAAAGATGTAAACAGCAGCACCAACTGCCCCACCGCCTTGCGAGGGGGAGTCAGTCGGAGCCCAGTTCGATGAGAACAAGAACTCTGATATAGAATGTCCAAACACAGTGAATGTGCCGGCTCCTTTATATACAAGGAAACCACCAATAGCGATCGTTAATACAATGATCAATAACCCAGCCGCCATGATGATATATCGCCAAATTTTATCTGTCAGTTTTCTGCGTGATTTCATATCTCCTACCTTTTCCAAAAATAAGGGGCAGACGTCACCGCCTGCCCAATGGACTTTACCAGCCGTTAGTCAATTTATTCGTGACTTGCAACAGCCTTGTCAGAAAGCTTAGATGCTACACCATAGCCCATATCTTCCATGTGACTAGCATATTCATCACCAGAGATATAGTCGATGAATGCCTTAGTAGCACCTTCTGCTTCACCCTTTGTATACATATGTTCATAACCCCATACGTTGTATGTACCGTTGTATGTATTCTCAAGAGTAGGCTCTACACCATCAATGGAAACAGGAGCAACACTGTCATTGTTTGTCAAATAAGACAATGCAAGATATCCAATTGTACCCTCGTTATCAGCGATCGTCTGTGCAAGTGTACCAGAGTCATCTGTTTCCAAAGCAGCATTAGAAGCTTCTTCCTTGCCATCCAAAGCATATTCAGAGAACAAAGCTCTTGTTCCAGAAGAAGAAGGTCTTGTTACAAGAACGATATCCATATCTGGACCATCTACTTCCTTCCAGTTTTTGATCTCACCTGTGAAGATACCAATCAACTGTTCTGATGTAAGGTTATCTACACCAAGATTCTTATTGACTACAGGAGCAACAGTGATCGTTGCCACCTTATGATCGACCAACTCTTTTGCTGCATCAGCTTCCAGCTTTTCTTCAGCAAACACATCAGAGTTGCCAATGTCTACAGAACCATCTGATACCTGCTTCAAACCTGTACCTGAACCACCACCATTTACAGTGATGATGCAGTCAGGATTCTTTTCATTAAACTTTTCAGCCGCATCCTGTGCCAATGGCAATAATGCACTAGAACCAGAAGCTGTCACTGTGCCAGATACAGCAGCATCTCCCTTTTCAGCAGCAGCTGTAGATGCAGCTGTCTCTTTCGGCTCCTCACTAGAACTGCCGCAGCCAACTAAGCTCATTGCTGTTACACCAGCAAGCAATACAGATGCAAATTTCATGTTTTTCATACCGTTTTCTTTCTCTCCTTTAATTGGTACAGCTATATTATTGAGAAACCATGTTGAGTCCAAAAGCAATACAATGTTATATCTATGTAAAGTCATATATGTAAACGCTTTAAAATACGATGTTTTTTATACTTTACATAGACCTAACAAACGTTCTTAAAAAAAAGAGAGCTTTCACTCTCTAATATGATCTAATGCCATCTTATATATATTCATGATATGTTCATCCGCCATGGAATAGTACACATTCTTACCAACTTTCCGGCTTACAACAAGTTTTGTTTTCTTTAAAGAAGACAACTGATGCGAGATCGCACTATTACTCATCTCCAGCACAGCCGCAAGATCAGATACACATAGTTCTCTTACCGATAAAGCATTCATGATCTTTAAACGTGTAGAATCTCCGAACATTTCAAAGATCATGCTCATGTCATCATACTCTTTCTCTTTCAACATACCCTTTCGACATTGTTCTACCGCTTGTGCATCTACGATCTTTTTAACCATTCTTCTTTTCCTTTCCCTTCGCAAATTTTTCCATCTGTTTTGCGATGGAACGTTTAGAATACATATCTACAGATTCCGTTGTACCATCTACCAAAGAAAGTACCAATCTATCGCATATATGATGAGATTCATAATGCCATGATACAACTTCTTCCCAATATACAATGGTACATTCTGTACGATCACTGCGGTTATACATCACAAGATAATCATCCATGAATTGCACTAAGATACGATCCGGCATACCTAAGATGGCAAATAATGTCAAAATGATCAAAGGCAAAGCAATACCAATCATATATGACTTTAATATCAACATCACGATCCCAGCGACCAATATCACCATCAATACACCCCATGGTTTTACCCTGACAGCATATGCTGTCTTATCTACTTCTTCCGGCAGATTCCTTATTTTAATTACCTGTGTCTTCATAACTATGATTATATCATTATATATAGATACTACCTCAATTGTTAACACGCCTAATTCTGCTATACTATACAGGAAACGAGGATTTTTAATATATGAAACAACCGGTCACATTTGAAATAACACATATTTGCAAACAGTCCGGCGCACGCACGGGCATTCTCCATACCCCTCATGGTGATGTAGAAACACCTATGTTCATGCCGGTCGGTACACAAGCTACTGTTAAGTTCATCTCTCCAGAAGAGTTGTATGATATGCATGCTGGTGTCGTACTTGCAAATACATATCACCTTTGGTTACGTCCTGGTGAAGATATCGTCGCAAAAGCAGGCGGTGTACAGAAGTTTATGAACTATAACGGACCGATGCTGACGGATTCCGGCGGCTTCCAGGTCTTCTCTTTATCTGATACAAGAAAGATCAAAGAAGAAGGTGTGTATTTCCGTAATACATTGAATGGAGACAAACTGTTCCTTTCACCTGAAAAGAGTATTCAGATCCAGAATAAGATCGGTGCAGATATCATGATGTCTTTTGATGAATGCATTCCTTATCCAGCTGATTATGACTATGTAAAGCGTTCTATGGAACGTACATTGCGTTGGGCACAACGCGGCAAGGATGCCAATGAACGTCCAGAAGAACAGGCTTTGTTTGGTATCGTACAGGGTGGTGACTATGAGGATCTGCGTAAGTACTGTGCAGAAAAACTTGTTGAGATGGACTTCCCAGGATATGCCATCGGCGGTACTTCTGTTGGTGAAGATAAAGAAACGATGTATCGTATGGTCAAGTGGAGTGAAGAAGCACTGCCGTTTGAGAAACCACGTTATTTGATGGGGGTTGGGGCAGTCAATGATCTTTTGGAAGCCGTCTCTATGAACATCGATATGTGTGATTGTGTATTGCCGACACGTATTGCAAGACATGGTACATTGATGACAAGTGAAGGACGCATCAATATCCGTAAAGCAAAGTACAAGGAAGACTTTACACCACTGGATCCGACATGTGACTGCTACACATGCCGCAACTATACACGTGCATATCTCAACCATTTGACAAGAACATCAGAAGGTTTCGGTACTAGACTTTTGTCTATCCACAACATTCGTTTCTTGATCAAGCTGATGGAAGATGCACGTACTGCCATTAAAGAAGATCGTTATAACGACTTTAAGGCACAGAAACTGGCAGAACTGAAATTTGATGAAAGAGGTTTTTAAATGGATATCAATAATTTGAAGACAAGCGACTTCGACTATGAGCTGCCACATGAACTCATTGCCCAAACACCGCTCACAGATAGAAAAACATCACGTATGATGGTCGTCCACATGGACAAAGGGACTTTTGAACATAAACATTTCTATGACATCATCGATTACTTCCATGAAGGTGATGTTTTGGTTAGAAACAACACAAGAGTGATCCCCGCAAGATTATTTGGTACAAAGGAGATCACAGGTGCCCATGTAGAAGTTTTACTGTTAAGACAAATGGAGAATGATATATGGGAGTGTTTGGTAGGCAACGCTAAGGTCGTAAAGGTCGGTACAGTTGTCAGCTTCCATGATGGTCGTTTGAAAGCAGAATGCCTTTCCATTGGTGAAAAGGGTCTGCGTACATTCCGTATGATCTATGATGGTATCTTTAACGAAATCTTGGATCAGTTAGGAGAAGTACCACTGCCGCCATATATTCATGAAAAGCTGCAAGATAGAGAAAGATATCAGACGGTTTATTCTAAAGTAGAAGGCAGTGCTGCTGCCCCTACTGCTGGTCTTCACTTTACACCAGAGATCTTTGCGGCATTGGAAGCAAAGGGTGTTACGATCGTTGATGTTACTTTGCATGTAGGTCTTGGCACATTCCGTCCAATGGATACTGAGAATGTCAAAGAACATGATATGCACAGCGAACTTTGCCATATGTCTAAAGAAGCTGCGGATACTTTAAATCAAGCAAAAGCAGAAGGTAGAAGAATCATGGCGATCGGTACAACAAGTGTACGTACTTTGGAATCTGTATGGAACAAGTTCGGCCGCTTTGAGGAATGTACATTAGATACAAAGCTGTTTATCTATCCTGGTTATACATACCATGCCATTGATGGTATGTTGACAAACTTCCACCTTCCTAAGAGTACATTGTTGATGATGATCTGTGCATTAGCAGGATATGATCTCATCATGGATGCTTATAAAGAAGCAGTGAAAGAGAAGTATCGTTTCTTCTCCTTTGGTGACTGCATGTTATTAACACATGAATGATGCTGAAAAGCAGGAATATGCCGCATATCTTTCTGCCAGGAAAAGTTCTTTAAAGAAAAATTACTATAAAGAATCTCTCAAGGAGATCGCTTTGGTCCAGAAGGATGCATATAAACCAAAGATTCTGCTGCATGCGTGCTGCGGTCCTTGTGCAGGATGGCCTTTGGCCTTCCTGCATGATATCTTTGATATCACGATATATTACAACAACTCCAACATCTGGCCAGAACAAGAATATACAAGACGAAGAGATGAACTGATTCGGCTTGTAAAAGATGCTGGTTATGAAGATATTGATGTCATCGTACCTCCCTACGATAACATTGCTTATACGAACACATATCTCAAAGATCGTAGAGATGATCCAGAAGGTTGGAAGAGATGCTTTGGTTGCTATGAAGTACGTATGCGTGAAGCATATGCATATGCTGAAGAACATGGCTTTGATTGGTTTACAACGGTTATGACGATCTCTAGGCAGAAGGATTCACAAGTCCTCAATGCGATCGGTCTCAAGTTGCAAGAAGAGTTTCCTAAAGTTAGATACTTTATATCTGACTTTAAGAAAGGCGGCGGTCAAACAGAAAGAGACCGCATTGTTGCACAATACGGCCTCTATCATCAAGATTATTGCGGATGCGTATATTCCTATACCGCAAGACACAAAGAAGAAACAGAATGATCTGCTTCTTCTTTTTCTTATTCTTGCATATCATCATCAGATGCATTCATCGCATCCAGCTTTTCCTGTAAAAGTTCGATCAACTTCTTCTTAGAACGAATCAGATCCAAGACATCATTCACATCAGACATCTCAGCATTGTTGATCTTTGCCTCATAGTATGCCTGTCCCAAACGATTATATGCCTTTGTAATATCTCTCTCATTCTGACCGATCTCCGCTCTCAACTTTAACTTAGCTGTCTGCTCATCGGCAACACTCTTAGCAACCTTCACACCATCTGTGACAGCCTTTGCAAGCTTCCCAGTGATCTCATTAAACTGTTTCTCAAAATCTGACATATATTATTCCTTTCCGTCTTTCTTCAATAGACTGTTATAAACCAGATCCCCGATCAATACACGATCGGTCTCACCGCGTGATACAAGATAGGCAATACCACCTATGATGAAATCTGCAGCATATGTTGTATCTTTGACATCAATGTAATGCTTTTCTACACCCTCTGCAAGCAATTTTTCCAATGCTTCAGAAGAATCTGCCCTTGCTTCCTCGATCGTGACCATCGTTAACTGCGAAAGATCAACATCACCATCCCCCTGCAGTCTCACATACATCGTTCGAAAAGAAGCAATACAATTGTCCAAGAACTGATGCAATCGCAGCGGCCAATCTTCCTCATCCATACTCTTTGTCATAGAATCACGGAACGCTTCATTGTACTTCTTAGATATAGCATCGATCACATCATCCTTGCTCTTAAAGTAGTAATAGAACAAGCCCTTCGCAACATCCAGCTCTTTTACAATGTTATTCACAGTTGTATCCACGATACCATTCTTCTTGAATAACTTCTCAGCGGCATCCACGAACTCTTGTCTTCTCTCTTCACTATCTTTCGTTTCCCGCATAGACCGTCCTCCTAGTCTCATGGTAACAGTTGACTGACCACCAGTCAACAGAAATGCATGCGTATCTTTTTATTTTCGTTTATAATCTAATTATGAAATTATTATGTCCTGTATGTAAACGTCCGTTGGTAAGAGAAGGACGTTCTTATTGCTGTGAGATGCGGCACACATTCGACCTTGCCAAGAGTGGCTACCTCAATGTTTATCGTTCTAATAAAGCGGATCATGGGGACAACAAGCAGATGGTAAAGGCCCGTACTTTATTTCTTGAAAGTAGTGCATATGCTTTTCTTGCGAAAAGACTTTGTGAGCTTTTAAAAGATCGTCATAGTGTTGTGGATCTTGCTTGTGGTGAGGGGTATTATACAAATCAATTGCAAAATCCAGATATCGTCGGTGTAGATCTTTCCAAAGATGCTCTCAATCATGCTGCAAAACTAAATAAGCAGATCACATGGCTTTTAGCATCGATCTTTGATCTTCCTTTAGAAGATGGTTGTACAGATGGGGTATTAACATGTTTTGCCCCTTTTGCCAAAGACGAAATTTCCCGTATTCTTAAAAAGAATGGTATCTTTGTCTTTGTCACACCCGGTCCTAAACATTTGTATGAGATGAAAGAGGTGTTATATGAAACACCTTATCTCAATTCAGAAAAAGAGCTTGATACATCTCTTACTCTTATCCATCAAGAGACGATCTCAGCTCCTTTTATCTGTGATACAGAACATCTGCTTGCTTTGTTTGCCATGACCCCCTATGCCTATCGTACCGGCAAAGAAGGGATTGCCAAGCTTAGTGCCTTGTCTTCTTTACAAATGACAGCAGAGTTTACGATCCGGGTTTATCAAAAATGATGATGTTTACGATCTGATCCATCCGAATAATCGTACGATCCGTCATATGAAATGTACGTTCTACAAGATCTATAGTCTTAACATGACCATGGATCTTTTCATATTTTCCGCTGTCTTTTTTCTCATCTTGTGCAAAGACCGTCAATATCACTTCTGGTCTTTCTTTTATATGTGCTTGGATATATTGTGCTTTTTCTTCTATCCCAGCTAGATCATCTTCACCAGGTTTTCTGAATACATCCCGCTGCTTGGAAGCATCCGCAATCGATTCGTTATATCCCGTCAATGCACTAAATGGTGTAAATTGTGAGGCACGCGACCAAGCTGACATCTTCTCATGCTTTGTAACACCATCATAAGGATAATGAATGAGATCTTTTCTCATGCTTTATGACCTCCGATCTGTTGATTACGTTCTCTACCTGTTGCGCCTTCTTCCAAGTCCATTCCTTTAAATACTGCATTCTTACCAAATTTCTTACGTAATGCCAATATCGCTTCCTGGGCCTTCTTTTCCCTCTCTACTTGTGCATCCAACTCTTTTTCTTTCTCTTCTTCTTTGGCAATATCTGTAAAGAGATCATATTGCACAGCTTTTGTACGCCTGCCTGCATACTTCTCATCTTTGGTATTGAGAGCAGATATCGTGATCCTTCGTACAAGATAATCGGGATTTACAATAGACTCATATACTTTCACAAGACCTTCCTTGATCAAAACAGCAGAAGAAGTCATCCTTGCTAAGCGAATACCACCATGTACACCTCGCGGTACAGCTCTACCATACATATCAAATCCACAGTCTGATAAATCTGCTTTACTAGTACGATCATACCCTACTGCTAAAGCAACTTCATCACTCACCAAATGCTTATGCAAAAGATCTAAAGCAAGCTGTTCTGCCATCTCTTTGACGATCAGTTTGCCTTTTTCATATGTATATGGTTCCATCAACACTTGCCCCGCTCCAAGAGAATTAGAACGTGGCTTATAATCTTTAATATCCTGCATCAGACACGTTTCTCTGCCCCAGGCATGATCGATGATCAATTCAGCATTGACACCGAATAAACGAAAGAAAAGATCTTCCTCTTCCAAAGATCTTGCGGCAACTTCTCCCATTGTATGCATACCGTTTTCTTCTAGCTTAGCAGCAGTTCCCCTGCCGATCCGCCAAAAATCTGTCAACGGTGTATGGTCCCATAGTTTTTCACGGTATGAGATTTCATCTAAAGATGCGATCCTAACACCATCTTGATCTGGTTGCATGTGTTTTGCGGCAATATCCATCGCTGCTTTCGCAAGAAAGAGATTTGTACCAATACCTGCCGTTGCTGTAATACCAGTTGTATGCAATACATCACGGATCATATGCATCACAAGATCATGAGGACTCATCGCATACATGGATAAATACTCTGTTAAATCGATAAAAACTTCATCAATGGAATATACATGAATATCCATTGGAGATACATACCTAAGATACACTTCATATACCCGTGTACTGATCTTGATATATTCTGCCATCCGTGGTACCGCTACATGATATGTCATCTCTAAAAAAGGATCAGCTGCCAGTTCTTCTGGTTTAGATGACTGTCCTGTAAACGGTCTCCCTGCGATCCTTCTTTTTCGTTCTCGATTGATTTCTTTCACGATCTGCTTCACTTCAAATAAACGTGGTCTGCCCTTTACCCCGCATTCTTTCATAGCCGGTGTAACAGCTAAACAGATCGTCTTATCACTCCTTGCTGCATCCGCTACCACAAGACATGTTTTAAGAGGATCATATCCCCTTGCCACACATTCTACGGATGCATAAAAAGACTTCAAATCGATTGCTGCATATATTCTGTGTTCAATCATTTGATGATATTCATCTTTGCCCCGCAATGCGGACAAACCCTATGTTCTACATTAGATGTAAAACCGCACTCTGAACAATCACACTGCGGCAGATACTTATATCCGCCGATATAACCTTCTGCTTCCACTTTATGGTGGATCCAATGCGGCATACTATCCATCAATGCATCATATGCCGTCTGTTCTTTATTGACCCTAACACCTTTTTTCTTTATCTGTGTATTTTGCATCTTTATTACCCCTCTGCCTAAGCAGACAAACTTTCTAATCTACTCTTATGATAACAGAAAAACATAAGAAACTCATACTGTCATAAGTACCAAAAAAAGACGCAATCTCTGCGTCTTTCACGAAACTCATGCTTCACTGTCTTCAAATCCAACAAGAAGACCGCCCTTTTCAGCATAGTAAGAACACAATCCATCCAATGTTTGAACGATGATATTGCAAAATGGAAACTCATTCAGGATCTTATCTTTGATAGCATTTGCACCATCTGGATTTTGACAATGTCCGATGATGACACGCTTACCATTGAAACCTGTCTTCTTCATTTCATCAAACATGACAGAGAGCATTCTCTTAGCGCCATGTACAGTGCGATCAATATCGATCTTACCTTGATCATTCCCTGTAGCAATGACGCGAATGCCAAGCATCTGTGCTGTCTTTGCAATAACTGGATTGATCCTGCCGTTTTTCGCAAAGTTTGTAAAAGATTGCAAAGAGAACAAGATATGCGTATGTTTGCGATACTGCTTGATCGTTTTCTCGATCTCTTCAAATGACATATCACTCTTCATGAGTTCTGCCAGCTTTTCCGTGATCAATCTCTGCTCAGGTCCAGCTGACAGAGAATCTACAATGAGTACTTTACGATCTGGATGCGCTTCTTCATACAGATCCTTTCCCATCATCGCTGCATTATAACTTCCTGAAAGTCCACTGGAGATCGTCACTGCAAATGCATCATCCGCATCCTTGAATGACTCCTCCCACAAACCAGCACTTGGACATGCTGTGGAACTAGTGTCTGCTGCATACATATGTGCTATAAAGTCCGGGATATCCAGATCTTTAGCATCTGTAATATGCTTCTCATCCAATGTAATGACCATCGGCACAGCCGTAAAATCTGTGCCCACCAATTCAAACAGACTTCCGCCTGAATCCGCTGTCAATGTTCTTTTCATCTCTTTACCGTCCCTCATTTTATACGAAAGGATACGTGTTATTTGTATCCCTGTCAAGCGTTATTAAAAAACTTATGCAATATGCCTTGGATCAAACAAGATCGCAATTTCAGCCTCTTCATCCGGCCATCTTGTCACCTTGATCTTTTCTTTATTCTCATACTTTACCACGAGTTCTTTAGCCAAAGTGATCAATGTTTTTACCTGCTCTATGCTTATAATACCATCCTCATGTCCGCCATATGCATGATACCCTTTCTCCATATAGGATAGTACTGCCTCTGCACCAGGAAGCCACTCTTTCAAAGTTGTACATCCTGGTAAATGCATCCACAATTCACGACTGACCGCATCCCCAACAAACAGCAGTTTTGCATCATCATCGATGAACATAACACTTCCCTTTGTATGTCCTGAGATCTTCTCTGTACGGATCGTACGACCACCTAGATTGAACTCCATATCCTTCTTCAACGGCATCAGTTTGACCTTACGTCCCATTTTAGGATTCACTTTCAAATTGTCCGGGATCATCTTTCTACATGCGGGTGTATTGCACATAAGATCATATACGAGCTTTACATCATCCGGATCTGCATAATAAAATCCAAACTCACCAGCACCACCTGTATGATCTCCATGTCTATGCGTGACCGCAAATGTTACAGTCTTATGTGTCAAACTACCGATACAACTTCTTAAATCACCTGCCCCGCAGCCAAGATCTATCAACAAGGCATGTGTATCTCCTTCCAGCAAATAACAATTTACAAGATCTGCTTCCGTGATGTTCCATGTATGTGCATCAATTCTTTCCGCACGATGCACATGGTCTTTCAGTATAATATCCTGCATCCGGTATCACTCCTTCTCTATCCTCAAGTGTAACGCGATTAAACAATATTTTACAGTGGTATACCCATATCATTTTTATCGTCCAAAACTTTTCCGATCGCTTTGCTATGCAAATACGCATAACAGGACTAACATAAGAGTAACAAAGAAGGTGATCTTATGCCCGCTGCTGCAACACATATTGAATTTGGAAGAGATATCCTCAATGCTGTGCCTGCTTCTATCCGTGAGATGATCAGTGACCCCGCTATGTTTTGGATCGGTACACAAGGTCCTGATATCTTTTATTTCTCCCACATGTCTATCATGCCTGGTTCTTTACATAAATACGGCAACCTTCTGCATGAGGAAAAAGTAAGGGAGCAATTACAGTTTATGGCCAATGCGGCCAAGTATGATAGTTCTCTTTTAAGTTATTACTATGGGTATCTATGCCACTATGCTTTGGATTGTAAAGCACATGCTTTGATCTGTTCCATTGCTAAGTATAAACATCTCAATGATAATACCCATGAGGGGGCTGTTCATGTACGGATGGAATCACAGATCGATGTATGGATCCTTCATCAAAGACGGCATATGATCAAAGAGGGACGTAATATTTGGTCTATGATGCGGATATCCAGCAGTGATCGTCAGAAATTAGCTGCTATGTATCATGCTTTATTCTTAGATATCTATCATATCGATATTTCGGAAGCTCGGATCCGGCATGCCTTGGTTGAATTAAATCTATGGACTCCGATTATTCGCCCGCATTATGTTGGTTCTAATGTATTCCTAGGAGGAGAGTTCTTCATGGGAAATCCGATCGACTCTGGTCGTATGATCCTCAAAGGCAGTGAACCTAGACGTGTCATTAACCTTTATCATACTTCCTATCCAATGTTCTTTGATGAGAACAAGATCATCGATCAATCTTTCCCAGAATTATATGAAGAAGCAGAAAAGCTAGCCTATCGTATCCTCAAATATAATGATCCAGAAGATATCACTACTAATTTCATGGGCAAGCCATTATAAAAACGATCCTATGTGATCGTTTTTTTATTATATATCGTCAAAATCTATTATAAGCTCTTTTATACTTGCACATATTTTAGCTTATGCATATCATGTATATGAATTTTATTTAACATGAAATAGGAGGGGAAAATGGGGTTTAGATTTCATAAAAGTGTAAAAATAGCACCAGGAGTAAAAGTGAATTTCAACAAAAAAAGTTCTAGCATCACTTTTGGTGGAAAAGGTGCACATTATACAATCAATTCAAAAGGGCGAAGCACAACAACTGTAAGTATTCCCGGAACAGGAATATCCTATTCCGAAAGTAGTGGAGGAAGCCATAGCAGGGGCAATAAAAGAAAAACTAACAAATGGCTCACAAAATGTTTGAAATGGTTATTTATCATTATAGGATACGGACTACTTGCAGTTCTTGCACTTACAGCATTTGCTTTTGTTTGGATTCCCGCTGTACCTGTATTAATTTATTTTCTAAAATCTGAGAAATTCAAAGAAAATAGAAAAAGAAACTCTTTGATCTGTGGAGCAATACTGATCACCTCATTATCACTTTTTATTGCAAGCATTATCCCTCATAAACTCAACGGCATTTCCGCTTATTGGGGCATTGAAAAGACATACGATATAGGCGAAACAATTGAAGTACAACTCAACCTTACACCGGCAAATGGAGATCTCAAAGAATTGAAGCTTTCTAATACCGATCTTGCCGAGATGACTTTTGCAGATGGGAAAGTTTCAATTACATTCACTTCTGCTGGTAAAGACGACCTTTATTTCATTGCGAATGGTGATATTAAGAGTGAAACTTACTCTGTCACTGTTATTGATAAAGAAGCTGACAAAATGCAATCGCTCAAAGAATAAATACCATTCTTCGCAATATTGTTCTAATATGAATAACCAACTCAGATAACCAAAGAAGATGCAAATGCACGTGGTTTACGGCCTTGCAAAAAATGCCATTAAATATTCATAATCCAAGAAAGGCGTTCCTTCTGGACCGCCTTTTATTTTTTAGAATCTTTCCCTGCCTGTTAATTTCTTCCAATCTTTTATAAATACATCTACCGCTGTATCTACAGCCGCATTTTTCATCATGTTATAGATCACATCTGGTGCTGCGGTAGAAGCTGCAATGCCACATTCAGCAAGTTCTAATATCTGTTGACTATTTTTAAAACTAGCAGCCAAGATACCGCATTTCATTTCGTTTTTAATAAACATTTCATGGATCTCTTTACATACCCTGATTCCATCATATCCCATATTATCAATGCGGTTGATATACGGTGCTGTATACACTGCCCCAGCTTTAGCCGCAAGCCATGCCTGCAACGGCATATAAACAGCTGTTCCTGTCACCTGAATCCCCTCTGTTGCAAGGATCTTCATTGCCTTATACCCTTCCTTCACACACGGCACTTTAACAAATGTATCTTTACCTAGCAAAGAAACGATCGCATGGGCATCTTCTACCATCCCCTCTGCTGTATCGGCAATGACCTGTACATGCAGTTCATCATCATGTATCCACTCTCTAATATCTTGTAATACCATTCTAGGATCCTGTCCTGTCTTTGCTAGGATCGATGGATTTGTCGTAACACCATCCATACCAGCATAGGAATATAACTCTTTGATCACATCAAGATCTGCTGTATCTGCCAATAGTTTCATAATTACCTCCTCAAAAAAAGCGATGTGCTGCCACACCGCTACTCACTTACTTTTTACTACTTTCTCAAGATCTTGTGTCTTGCCTAACACAAGCAAAGACTCATACTTACGGATCACGGTCTCATATGTGATATCCATATGCATATCCCCATCTCTAACACCGAGGATATTCAAGTGATATTTTCTTCTCACTTCTAGATCACCGATCTTCTGACCGACCCACTCTTCTGGAACTTTGATCTCATAAATGGCAAAACCATCACCAAGATCAATAAAGTTTTCCACATTATCGCATCCATAACGAATTGCTGTCCAATTACCCATCTGTCTTTCCGGGAATACGACCGCATCCGCACCATTTCTCAATAAGAACTTCTCTTGTGAATCCATCGTTGCTCTAGCGACAACAAACTTTGCCCCATATTCATTCAACAATGCCGTTGTCTCCAATGAATTCAAGAAATCATCCCCAATAGCAACAATACAAACATCATAGTTGGATACACCGATAGAACCAATAAAAGCTTCATCAGAACCATCACCAATCATGGCATTCGTTGTATAATCTAGAACTTTAGCCACACGTTCCTCATCACGATCGACCGCCATGACTTCAATATCCATTTCATGCAGCTTCTTTGCTGTATATCTTCCAAACCTTCCCAGTCCGATCAACAAAACACTCTTTCTCATATATTTCCAGCCCTTTTTCTACATCTATATATTAGCAATCCAAAATAAAACTGTAAAACAATATCACAGACTTCCATACAACCCAACATCTTTGTATAAAACTTCATGTAATCCTTATTTCTAACACTATTTTCTTTGGTACTATAATCACTAGATCAAGGGGTAAAACGTAGTATGATAAAAGACTTAAAGATCTTAGCATGTGATATTGATGGAACATTGTGCATGAAGGGTGGCGATCTTATGCCGCTGACAAGAGAAGCCATTATCGCCTTACATAACGAAGGTGTACTATTTGGACCAGCAAGTGGTCGTCCAATGGGCAGAACAGTCCTTTCTCGCGCAGAGGAATGGAAGCTAGGTTTTCCATTCGACTTTGCCATCGGCATGAATGGTGGTGAATTATATCGTAAAGATACAAACAAGATCGAGAAGTATCACCTTCTCTCACCCGAACATATCAAGAAGATACTCACTTTCTTGAAACCATTCGATGTCAACGCCATCGTCTATGTGAATGGATATGAAGAGATACGTACTTTCAAGTTAGATGCATTGATGCAGAATTCTCAAAAACGTAATCATTCTCATGTAACGATCGGTGATATCGATTACTTGGCTGAGTTTCCCACTTCTAAAATAGAAGTGTGTCTCTATGAGAAAGATCGTGATGCAATCTTGGAGGTCGTCAAGAATAATCCTGATCCTGCTTGGCATATGGTACAGACATATCGTTGTGATGGGTATTGTACATTTGAATTTCAAGATCCGCGGGTGGATAAAGGAAATGCTCTGCTGAACTTTGCTAAGAGTCTTGGCATTGCAAAAGAAAACATCATGACATTTGGTGATCAGGATAACGATCTTGGTTTGATCAAGGATGCTGGCTGGGGTGTATGCTTAAAAAATGGATGTGAAGCGTGCAAAGAAGTAGCAGATGCTGTTACAGAACATGATGTATACGATGATGGTGTAGGACATTACCTGCAGGATCATTGGTTTAACAAGTAAAAGGAAGAAGCTGTCACGCTCCTTCCTTTTTCTTGTATTATGCTTTAGGCCCTGTATATTCTACATAGCCAAAACTCTTTAAGACATTTTCCTTATCTTTTAAATAAAGTGATTTTGAACTATAGTTTATCGTACACAAAACAAAAATAGATATTATCTAACGCGATGAAGATAATACCTATTTATTCTTGTTCTTATTTTACATAACCCCAAAGCACAGCAGGATCATGCGGATGAGGAAAGCCGCAAGCCATGCGACAACACATTGCCATATAATGACAAACAGCATCCACTTTGTACCAAGTTCTCTCTTTACAGCAGATACAGCTGCTACACATGGTGTATACAGAAGACAGAAGACAAGGAAACTCATAGCACCACCGATCGTCAATACACTTGTGATTGCAGCTCCATTCATCAACATTCCTAATGTAGAAACAACGCTTTCCTTGGCCATGAAACCTGTGATCAAGGAACTTGTCATACGCCAATCACCAAAGCCCAATGGACTGAAGATAGGTGCCAGCATACCTGCTAAGGAGGACAAGATACTATCAGAGGAATCAACAACAGTGTTCAAAGAGAAATCAAATGTCTGCAAGAACCATACAACGATCGTTGCTAGGAAGATGATCGTAAATGCTCTTTGCAAGAAGTCTTTGCTCTTTTCCCACAATAACTGACCTGTGTTCTTCAATGTAGGAAGGCGGTAGTTAGGAAGTTCCATAACAAATGGTACAGCTTCACCATGGAAGGCTGTCTTCTTCATCAACAAAGCCATCAAGATACCGATTACAATGCCAAGCAGGTATAGAAACAACATGACAAGACCAGCATATTTAGGGAAGAATGCCGCACAGAAGAAACCATAAATCGGTAGTTTAGCGGAACATGAGAAGTAAGGTGTCAACAAGATCGTCATCTTACGGTCACGTTCGGAGGACAATGTACGTGCCGACATAACAGCTGGTACTGAACAGCCAAAGCCCATCAACATCGGTACGATGCTTCGTCCTGATAGGCCGATCTTTCGCAACAGCTTATCCATCACAAAGGCAATGCGTGCCATATATCCCGTATCTTCAAGCAAAGATAAGAAGAAGAACAATGTCACAATGATCGGCAGGAAACTGACAACACTGCCCACACCACCAAAGATTCCATCTATTACGAGAGATATGATCGTTGGATTAACAGCGGCAGATGTCATCCATGAACCAACCACTCCTGCTAAAGCATCAATGCCAGCTTGAAGCCATCCTTGCAATACTGGTCCGATCACATTGAATGTCAAGAAGAAGACAAGACCCATGATTGCAATGAATGCTGGGATACCTGTATATTTACCTGTTAAGATCTCATCGATCTTTTCCGAACGTTTTGCCTCCTTGCTCTCATGAGGCTTAATCACTGTTTCATCTACCAAATCACAGATAAAGTGGAAACGCATATCAGCAATACATGCTGCACGATCCAATCCTCTTTCCTTCTCCATCTGCTTTACGATATGTTCCAGCATCTCGCTCTCATTCTCATCTAGAGCCAGTGCTTCCAAGATCTTAGCATCCCCTTCAATGACCTTCGTTGCTGCAAAGCGGATAGGAATACCCGCTCTATCAGCATGATCGGCAATTAAGTGGCATACCCCATGGATCGCACGATGCACTGCTCCACCATGATCATCTGGATCACAGAAATCTTTTCGACCTGGTCTTTCTTGATAATGTGCTACATGCAAAGCATGATCCACTAGTTCATCAATACCCTGTCCTTTGCTGGCAGAGATCGGAATAACTGGAATACCAAGCATTTCTTCCATGCGATTGATATGTACAGAACCGCCATTACCAGTTAATTCATCCATCATATTCAATGCTAATACCATTGGTATATCCAACTCCATCAACTGCATCGTCAAATATAAGTTACGTTCAATATTCGTAGCATCTACGATGTTGATGATACCTCTTGGATGTGAATGTAGGATAAACTCACGGGAAACAATCTCTTCTGCACTATATGGAGATAGAGAATAAATACCCGGCAAGTCTGTCACTTCCGTATTTCCATGTCCCTTGATCACACCAGACTTACGATCAACAGTAACACCCGGGAAGTTTCCCACATGCTGGTTGGATCCTGTCAATTGATTAAATAATGTTGTCTTACCACAGTTTTGATTACCTGCTAAAGCAAATGTCAAGATCGTGTCTGAAGGCAGAGGTTTTGCTTCGGCTTTCACGTGATATCTGCCGCCTTCACCTAAACCTGGATGATCCTGCAGATCTTTTTCATTGCGAGACTTCTTTATATATTTTTTCTCACTCTTAATATCACGAATCTCGATCTGTTGTGCATCTGCCATTCGTAATGTTAAAGAGTAACCATGGATCTTTAATTCCATCGGGTCACCCAATGGTGCAAGCTTCACAACTGTTACTTCCGCACCTGGAATAACTCCCATATCCAGGAAGTGCTGACGAAGTTCTCCACTTCCGCCTAACGATACAATGACCGCACTTTGTCCTGGTTTTAAATCTTTCAGTGTCATAGATTCACCTCATTCCTTTGGTATTATACACGATGTCAGTTAGCACTGTTTAACTACTGCATTAAGTTTTTTAGAATATTAGCAAAATGAGATTCCTTACTTATATTCTATAGACCCAAGTTCCTGCCTCTATCTTGCTTGTCATAGCATACATGAAAAAGCTTGTTTCCCCGCCAATGCAAGAAAGCAAGCCTTATCCATTTTTATACTATATCTATGATTTCTTAGATTACTCATCCTGTTGCAAACATTGCAAAGCCATCATCAGATCTTCTTTTGTAATAACAACAGTACCTTCACCCTTTTTATAATTCAAAGACAGACCGCCGATCGTATCGTTGGAGAAAACTTGATCCAGCAGGAACTTCAACTTTGTCATGCATGGATGTTCTGCTCCACTCTCATTAAAACGAAGTCTGCTTGTAAATACATGGAAGTAGAATCTTCCATCTGGTCCATAATAACCAGCTGGATCTGTCATCTCTGGATGATCTGGTACAGGGCTACCTGCAATCACTACTTCTGCATCCATTGCTAATAATCGAATAACTTCCATGATCAAACGTGAACTATTCTCTTCTGTCTGATCTACCAGAAATTCCTGTACTCTTTGTTCTAACTGCCAATGCAATTCATTCAATGTTGCCATATATCCCCCTTATCCCGCAAATGCCAAGATGATATCTGCTATCTTTCGATTATGAACGACATAAGAACTATGTCTTTCCCCAGCCAAGATCCTCATCTCAGCATGCGGGATCATCTTTGCAATATGTTCTGTCTTCTTTGTACTTACGATATCATTTCCACCAGCCAATACCAAAGTACGTGCTGTGATCTCTCGTAAGTTCTCATCCATGATGTGCGGTTCTCTCAACATCAAGCCGATCTTATCACCCTTGTGGACCAAATGGCACAGCTGCATACTATGCCGGATCCACGGTTTCAGATCTTCAGGACAAAGATTGGCCCCTGAAAGGATCAAATCCTTCACTCTTTCATTGCCAGTTGCTGCAAGCATTGCTGCAATTGCCCCATCTGAAAAACCATATAAGATAACATTCTCCAAATCCAACTCTTGTATAAACGCACAAACATCATCTGCCATATCTTGATAATGCAACTCGCTGCATCTTTCACTATGACCATGACTTCGCGTATCTAACGCGTAACAAGTATAACGTTCCTTCAATATATCTACTGCTTCATCAAAGATGGCATGATCTTCACCATTGCCATGCAGCAGGATCAAAGGTCTTCCCATACCGCTTTGTTCATAATACAAATTCATTCCGTTTACTTCAGCAAACACAACGATCACCTCGTTATTATTATACCTGAGCATACAGATGTTTCTCTATGTTTTAGATTACAAATGGACTTAAAAGTATTCCCCATAGGACACCGCATATATACAGCATACCTGTGATCTTGAAGTTCTCCTTCATATGATTGTTCGTTCTAAACAATACCAATAATCCAACACCTGCACTGACGAGCAAGCCTGCCATCATAGGACCAAATCCTAGGATACCATCTAAATACAACTGTGTAATAGCTACTGATGCTGCACAGTTTGGAACAAGACCTACTGCGGCACTGATAAATACTGTCAATACCGATTGCTGGGACAGGATGCTTGTCAAAGCATCACGTCCGATTCCCTCTACCAACAAAGCTAATACAAATGTGATCACGAAAACAAATAATGTGATATGCAATGTATGAATCAAAGCAGAATGCAATATAGAGCCTTCTTCCTCTTCACAACCACAATGTTCTTGTTCACATAGATCATGGATCCTCTTTTCTGTCTTATGACGATATTTGGTATGACGTAAAATACCATCGATCAAAAGACCTGTCACAAGACCTATTACAACTTTGATACCTACGATCGAGGCGATCTTCGTAAAAGAAGAACCGGAGGAAATGAGCAATGGTAGCATCTCATCTGATGTTGATAAGAATACAGCTAATAATGTACCTATCGAAATAACTCCGCCAGCATATAAAGAAGCTGCTGCTGCCGAGAAACCACATTGCGGGATGATACCTGTCAAAGCACCGATGATCGGTCCTGTTCTGCCTACTTTACCAAGTAAAGCAGTCTGCTTCTCTTGTGTCTTTCTCTCCAGCCATTCCATTAATAAATATGTCAAAAATAAGAATGGTACTAACTTTACTGTATCTATCACAGCATCTAATAACGCATCCATCAACATGATCCTTCCTCTTTCTTCCGGCATTCTTCACAAATACCTGTTAACATCGAATGTCCGCAATCGATCACAAAACCATGTTCTTCCATAAGATGTGTACGTATCTCATTCATGAAGCCGCAGTTTAAATGCATGACCTTTCCGCACTTCTCACAATACAAATGCAAATGACTTTCACAAGCCAATTGTTTATCCACATAACGGTATACTGCTTCTTCATCATGCGGATCCTTCTGTTTTGCTACATGACCTTCTATCTCTAAACGATCCAGATTCCGATAGACTGTTGTCAGATTCAAAGACATGCCCGCATGGCACATAGCTGTATAGATATCCCTGGCAGCTAAACATTCATCCTTGTGTGCCAAGAAGTATTCCAACATCCATGTACGATACTTTGATATATATTCCTTTGTCATCGTTCACCTCTTGTAATTGCAAATGATTTGCATATGTATTATACAGAGATGTTCTAAATTTGCAAATGGATTGCAATTGTCTGTTTCTCTTTATTAAGAAGTCTCATTGTGTTTTAATGATACATAGTGTCATATAGACATATTAAAGGAGTTTTATCATGAAGATCTTTACAGCAGGAAAACAATTTGGTCCAAAGAACTTCACAACTCGTATCATGCTCTACACTGTTCTATGTGCAGCAGTTACACTTGTGACGACTATCATGGGATCATTTATTGCAGCCTTCGTACAGACAGAACCACTTGCTGTG
The DNA here is from genome assembly GCA_963556805.1 of uncultured Bulleidia sp. GTDB lineage: Bacteria > Bacillota_I > Bacilli_A > Erysipelotrichales > Erysipelotrichaceae > Bulleidia. The sequence goes on from CAUWCC010000014.1 coordinate 25,610, forward strand.
GCAACTGTCATCACATTTATCATCATTATCATTGGTTTCTCTTTTGTTTCATCCATTCGTCGTATGATCCAGAAGAGTACAACTACGTTCTACATGCAAGATAACAAGTTATATTATGTAGATGTAATCAAACAGATGAAGTTAAAACCAGGTATCTTTACTCTTCTTACACATGTCACTAAGTTGAAGAAGGAACAGGATAAAGTATCTCAGTCTGGTAATAAACTTCCAGCAAATGCAAGACATATCCAGCATGTAGAGGAGATCAGAGAAAAAGTATTTACATATGAGATCGCATGCAAGATCAACTATAACGGCAGATTGTTCTATAAGACTTTCACTTTAGTGAAGGGTTATAACAACGAAGAGGAGCTTGTAAACAAGTTGTATAAGTTAAGTGATCCTAACTTCAATCCAGGTGATCACAAGTTCCATAAGTTATACTTGTTGATTCCTATGGTTGGATGCATCTTTGCATGCCTTGCCTGCATCGGATGTGTTGGTCTTTCTATGCCTGGTGTAGAGATCCTTGGACATGCATTCTTCTTACCGATGGTCGTATGTTCTATCATGAGCATTCCGTTTGCGATCTTCTACGCTGTACGTTATTTCAAAGCAAAGTAAAACAAGATCCCTCAGCTCTCGTTGAGGGATCTTTTCTTATACGTTGATGATATATTACTATTATAGTTAAATATGAAGTCCAAGGAACATGGATGCGATCTTGAAGTAGATGAATACAGAGCATACATCTACAACTGTTGTCAACAATGGAGATGCCATAATAGCTGGATCCATATGCAGTTTCTTAGCAAGCATCGGCAGGATTGCACCGCATAGTTTAGCAGCTAACACCGTAAATTCCATCGTGATTGCAATGATCAATGCCAATGTAGGATCATGGTACTGGATGATGATACGGATCCCATTTACAACACCTAAAGCAAGACCGCACAACAAAGCGATCCTGGATTCCTTAAAGACGACCTTGAAGAAATCTGACAATTTGATCTCACCAAGTGCCATACCTCGAATGATCAATGTAGATGTCTGAGAACCTGCATTTCCGCCGGTATCACTCAACATCGGCATCAAAGCCACCAGCAGTGGCATAGCTTGGAAAGCTGCTTCGTATTTAGTGATGATAAGACCTGTTGCAATAGAGGAGAACATCAATACTAAGAGCCAAGGCAAACGATTGCGTACATGTTGAAGAACAGAGGTATCAAAGTAATCTTCTTCCTTTGGGTTCATAGCAGCCATCTTTTCAAAGTCTTCATTGGTCTCTTCTACCAGTGTATCGATAGCATCATCGACTGTGATCATACCTACAAGTCTCTTTTCATTATCAACGACCGGAAGTGCTGTAAAGTTATATTTATCAAACATTCTAGCAGCTGTTTCCTGGTCTTCTGTTGTAACAACAGACATGACATTCTCATCCATGATGTCTTTCATTTTAGCATCCTGTTCAGCTAACAACATCTCTCTTATGCTTATAACACCAAGTAGGATCCTATCTTTTCCTACGACCCAGCATGTATATAAGTCTTCTGCATCTTCTCCTACCTTACGGATATGAGCAAAAGCTTCTGATACGGTCATATCTTCCTTCAATGAGATATATTCCGTTGTCATGATAGCACCAGCACTATCTTCCGGATATTGCAGCAATTGATTGACTTCTTTGCGCATATCCGGATCTGTACGTGCAAGTACCCTTTGTACTACACCAGCCGGCATTTCTTCCAGCATATCTGCCATATCATCTACCCCCATCTCATTGAGGATCGTCTGCAATTCTTGATCTGTGAAACCAGCAATGAGATCTTTTTGACGATTACTGCTCATTTCTGCAAAGATTTCTGCTGCCGCATCTTTGTTTAACATACGAAAAACAATGAGCTGCTCCTCCAGATTCAATTCTTTCAACATTTCGGCAATATCAACTGGATTGCACTTTTCTAATTCTTTTTTAACATCTTGAAAACGGTGTGCTTCTAACAATTCTTTTAATTCTTTCATGATCATAGTGTTTTTCCTCCTGTCTGTTTATGTACAAAGGCATGATAAAAACATGTTCTTTGTATTTGTTTCTAAAATGAGGAATGTTACACATGATGCTATAAGCACAAAACAGGTGTCCCATGCTTATGACCTATGTGCATTCCCGTACTACCGTGACTGCCTGACGGCATGAAGACCACCTGCCTTTCTATTAACGCATTAAGTGTACCACACAAGTTATCATTAACAAGTGAAAATACAAAAAAATAGATGACCTTACGATCACCTATCTCATAATAATGTAATTCTCTTTTCTTCTGGAAGGCAGTTTCTTGCCTCCTTCTGCAGCATAGCCGAGGATCACATTGCCGATACCTTCCATGTTCTCAGCAACACCCCATTTTGCCATCAAGGCTTTTCCTTCCGGCATCTGGAATACTTCCTTAGCACGGTTGATATAGCAGGAATCTACATGCAATGCCCATGCTGCATTCATTAAATTACCGATGACAAGATTACCATCTTGTACATACGTATTAACATTCTTATCCGCAAAGACGATGACAACAGTTGGTGCCCCATAGAATGGATGTGCATCTTCATTGCCCATGACCTTTGCATTTAACTTTTCTACCTCTCTGATCTCTTCTGGATCCTGCAGAACTACCATCTGTGAAGGCTGACGGTCCTTACCGCTTGCAGCAAATGTACCAGCCATCAAGATATCCTGCAGATCTTCTTCATCTACCTGCTCATCTGTATACTTACGGCAGGATCTTCTTTCCATCATGACACGAATCGTTTCATTCATATGTATCATTCTCCTTTACTCTGTCAGACTCTCATGTCCCAATGTCATCGGCGGCTCATCACTCAGCACAAGATCGATGACATACGATGACACAGTCACTGTTATCAAAGAGAACAAAATATTACTTACAGGAAGATATGTCAATGACAAAATCAAAACTGTGATATCTGTGAACAGGTAGCAGCGTCCTAAGCACCAATGCAATTTGTTGGAAATGACTAAGGCTAAAGCATCATCACCACCACTGGAACCACCTTGTTTCACGATCAGTCCCACACCAATCCCGACAAATAAAGCACCAAGCAGAGCAGCAACCAATGGATGTGCACTCAGGTCCGGCAGCATCGGCGGGAATCTTTCCCATAACTTATAAAATAACGATACACTGCAAGTAGATACGATCGATACTTTGATAAACTTGGAGCCAAGCATTTTATATGCCATAAAGTAGCATAATAAGTCCAATATTGGTGTGATATAGGCAGGTGAAGCACCTAACCAATTTTCAAGCAACAGCATTAACCCAATGATGCCACCTTCTGTAATACCTGTGCGTTGATGAATGTTATGGATGCCGAAAGTACATATACCAGCTCCTAGTATGATCAACATGAATTGTTTTGTTGTGAGATCTCCTGTTAAATGTTGGATCTTGTTTTTTATTCGACCTAAAGTCATCACATCACCCCTTACTTACATCTATCAGTCTAAAGGATATAGTAACTATAAGGTCAATAGAAAAAGAGGAACTTAGTGTTCCTCCTCTACTGGTATGATCACTTCTGATTTGAAGAGATCCCCATCTATCTTGATATGAAATGTACCATGTAGAAGTTCTGTTAAGGATCTAGCAATATTGAGACCAAGTCCAGAACCTTCGGTATGCCGGGAGGCATCACCTCTAACAAAGCGTTCCATGAGTTCATCTGCACTCACGTTCAATGCTTCTTTTGAAGTATTCTTGATCGTGATCTTCACTTGCTTTGCATTCCATCTTTCGGCATCGATATAGACCCTTGTGCCAGGCATGGCATACTTTGCACAATTACTCAACAAGTTGCGCAATACTCGCCATAACAATCTCCCATCTGTATGAGCATAGAGCGGTGTATCTTTCACATTGATGATCACTGAAAGATCAGAAGCTTGCAGCTTTTCTTCATACTCTGCATAAGCCTGTTCCAAAATCTCTTTCACATTTGTTTTGTCCATCTGAACACTAATGTTTCCTGTACTTGCTTTAGATGCTTCTACAACATCTTCTGTCAGTTTCTTCAATCTTTGCGATTGACGGTCCAAAACTGTGATGTATTCCTTCTCTTGTTCTGGCGTATGTTCTTTCTGCAATAAGTCTACATAGTTGATGATAGAAGTTAAAGGTGTCTTGATGTCATGGGACACATTAGTAATCAGTTCTGCTTTCAGCTTTTCACTCTTGATCTGCTTCTCAAGACCTTTCTTCATGCCATCTGCCACAAGTTCCATGTCATCTGCCATCTTAGCAAACTTACCCATCATGATCTTACGATCACGCGGTTCGAAACGATAATCCAGATCCCCATCAATGATCTCATGCATACCATCACCCAACTTCTTAATTGCCCATGCACAATAGATCGCGGCTGCTCCAATGAACAAGGATATTATGATATTAAGCGCTGCAATACCACCGTCAAAGGTCTCCCCAGATACGACAAAGACGAAGATCATCCAAACACATACACTAATCGTCATGAGCGGTACAGCGGGTATAGCTCTAAATAAATACTTAGCACTATTCCAGCACTTCCAGATGATCGTATTATGATACCACTTCCCTGCTTTTACTCTAGCTGCTGTAGACATCAAGAACATTGTAAATACGACACCTGCTGCACTAAAATCATTTGTCATGACCTTCATTTGTGCATTAAAAGAGAGATTTGCATCAGCTAATATTGCAAATATGGATATGACCCCAAATTCTGCAAAGAAGAACAAGATAATATAGATCTCATATGGAATCTTATCCATGAAGTTTAATGTAATGCCTGGTTTTCCTCTTACCTTCCCCGCAGCACACATCTCATAGACCACTAATAATAAACTGATGATAGCACCTGCCGCAAATAAAACTGTATCATTCGGGGCATGTGTCTTTACATAATAGTAAAGATCCTGATGATTGCTGAAGATATCTTCATGCGGCAGCCCTTTTGTCAAATAAACTGTTACATCATATACTTTCAGATCTTTATTTAAATCCTTATCTAATGTCTTAACAGCATTTGCATCATAGGCATCATCGTTATAGATAACATATGTTTGATATTCTTTCTCATATGTTTCACCTTCACTACGATCATCCAGCACCACTTTACCGTTTCTATGATCTTTGATGACATAATCGCTATTCATAAAATAAGAATATCCATCATATTCTGTAACCATGTGTGTCACAGCAGTTTCTGCTGCATCATCCATGATACTTTCACAATCTTTTGAATTTACATATTCCACAGCCTCCAATTCATCATGGAAACCGACTACACGTAACGCCCATGAGCAACCATATGGAATACATACTGAAAGGCTTAAGAATAATAAGATCAGACCAATCAGTTTACTTAGTGTATGATTGAAAATACTTTTATTTTCCATTTTCTCTACCTCTCAAATTTATATCCTTGCCCCCAAACAACTTTGATACTACGTGGATCACTTGGATCGATCTCGATCTTTTCTCTTAGATGACGGATGTGTACTGCTACTGCATTCTCACTTCCATACGGCTCATCCTGCCATACTTTTCGATATATTTCTTCCGAAGAAAAAACTTTTCCTGGATTCTTCATCAACAGATGCAAAATGCCATACTCCATTGGTGTTAATGATATTGCTTTACCATCCACTTCCACTTTCTTTTCATCATCATCCAACATGACTCTGCCAATGATGATCTTGTTGCCTTCTTTTTTCTGACCGCCTAAGCTCGTATATCTTCTTAACTGTGAACGTACACGAGCGATAACTTCCGCAGGATTGAACGGTTTTGTAACATAGTCATCTGCCCCTACATTCAATCCTAATACTTTATCGGTATCTTCACTCTTTGCGGTCAATAAGATAACTGGTACATTAGATGTTTCACGAAGCTTGGCTACTGCTGTAATACCATCCATTTTGGGCATCATGATATCCATCAAAATCAAATCGATTTCTTTCATCTGCAATACCTGCAGTGCCTCTTCACCGGTATATGCTTTTTCAATAGTATATCCTTCCGGCTTCAGATATATTTCCAAAGCTGATACAATATCGCGATCATCGTCCACAATTAAAACTGTACTCATGATACTCCCTCTCTTTTCTGTCTCTATTGTACCTGACACATGTTTAAGAACATGGCGTATAAACTTTTAAGATTTGCTTAACTTAGTTTAACGTTTTTGACATCAATTATTTTTATAAATTATCGACTAATCTACAATCGTGTGGGTAGTGTCAAGAATTTTGTGTAAATAGTATATCCTTAGTAAGGGTGACTTAAT
>CAUWCC010000015.1:0-31511 GCA_963556805.1 uncultured Bulleidia sp.
TTTCAGGTTTATCTGTTGGCTCTGCTGTTGGTTCAGCTGTTGGCTTAGCTGTCGGCTCTGCTGTCGGTTCAACTGTAGGCTCTGCTGTTGGCTCTGCTGTCGGTTCAACTGTTGGCTTAGCTGTTGGCTTAGCTGTTGGCTTAGCTGTCGGCTCTGCTGTCGGTTCAACTGTCGGCTTAGCTGTTGGCTCTGCTGTCGGTTCAACTGTTGGCTTAGCTGTTGGCTTAGCTGTTGGCTTAGCTGTAGGCTTTGTTGTAGGTTCACCAAGAACGATACGATCTGCAGTGATGTAATCCTTAGAAGCCTTAGCCTCTACTGCAACTTCCTTAGAGAGGTTATCCTTAGATGCACTGATCTTGTACTGACCAAATGCAACATTCTTGAAGAAATAAACACCCTGTGCGTCAGTTGTAGTTTCCTTAACGACCTTATTACCAGACTTCAACTGTACTGTAACACCAGCCAATGCTGCAGAGTCACCATTTACAACACGACCCGCTACATTAACGGAATCACCCTTAGGCGCATCATAAGAAGTAACCTTAACGTTATCTACATGGATTGTATGGTTGTTTCTTGTATTGATACCAATATGACCTGCTTCCATCGGAACATCCTTCATTGTATTAGACAATACCTTTTGACCATTTACCCAAAGAGTAATTGTCTTTTCACGGATTTCAGCCTTCAAATGCATCTTATCACCAGCATTGAATGCAGGACCACTGCTCATATTAGACCAAGAATTTCCACCCTTGCCCCAATGTTCTGTAAAGTACTCGCTCTTATTATCGCCAACACCTACATAAACGCGGTTGTTCATATCCTTAGCTCTCAACAAGATACCAAGACGGATACCAGGCTGATCGGATGTGATGTCCATTTCAACACAACCATTCTTGAACTCAGGTGCGTTAATCTCATATACGTTTGTATGTCCACCAGGGAAGCTGATCTTAGCTGCACCATTGTCCATGGAGATAGATGTACTTGCTGTATTACCAGCAAGATCTTCCCAAGGAGCCTTTGTTACATTGTCATAGTTGTTCTGATAATCTGCTTCATCTCTTGTAAGAGGTGGCAATACAAAGTTCAGTGTATTTGTCTTACCCTTAGAAATCGTTACTTTCTTAGTAGAAGGATCATATACACCATCCTTAGAAGCTGTAGCATCATATACATTTGTTGTTACATCTGTAACTGTATACTTACCCTTAGCATCTGTTGTAGCTGTATAACCACCAAATGTTACAGTTGCACCTTCAACCGGTTCACCAACAGCAGTAACAGTACCTGTAACTGTTGTCTTTTCTGGAGCCAATGTAAAGTTAACTGTTACTTCCTGATGCTTATCATCAGCTGTGATATCCTGTGTAACTGTCTTATAGATCTTACTGTCAGCCTTAACTGTTACCTTACCGAACTTAACGCCTGGCAATACATAATTACCCTGTGCATCTGTCTTTATTGTAACAGAATCCTTACCTGTTGTTGCAGTGATATCGATACCCTTAAGAGCCTGATGATCAGCTGTTTCAACATGACCACTAACAGTAATAGCAACTGCCTTCAAACCATTGACTGCATCTGTCAATTCCTTGACCATGTTGTCAACTTCAGCCTGAGTAACATCGAAGTTCTCCAATGTCTTCTTTGCCTTGTTCATAGCAGCTGTGAATGTCTTCCATGTAGCAGCTGTATAGTTAACTTCATGGAGAGAAGAATTCTTCTCGATCAGTGCTTCCAACTCAGTTGTCTGGGCATTAGCCTTCTGAATTGTAAGGTTATCGAGGATGAAATCCTTATAACCGCCGAAGTCAGCTTCCTTGCCACCTGCACCCTGTGTATTTGCAGGATTTGTTGTGGAATAGATACCGATCCATGTCTTATCACCAGGCTGACCTGTTACGCGGAATCTAGCTGTCTGCTTCTTAGCATTGTTTATGTCTGTTGCCTTCAACTGATACTGATCAAAGTTAGCACCTGTAGATTCACCATTACCAACGATAAATCTATATGTATCTTCAGAACCCATCTCATAGTCGAAACTTACATTGTATGTAACGCCAGCCTTGAAACGGAAGTTCTGCGGAATTGTCTGATAAACAACTCTACCACGCTGAGACAGACCATTTGTCTTTACAGACCAATTGCCTTCCAGAACGTCATCCAACTTCTTGACATTACGCCAACCTGCCTGTGTATATGGAGCATGCTTCTCAGACAAGTGTGTTCTGTTATCCTCAACATTTTCGACATTGCCGATAACGAATGGAAAGAGACCCTGTGGAACTGCTTCGAATGTCTGAACGAGCTTATCTTCATTTACAAATGGATCAAACTCATTTTCCTTCTGTGTTCCTGTGCCCTCACCACTCTTAGGGAACATATTGTTAACGATACGAGGATCATCGAAGTATGTCTTACCAGCACCAGCTTCACGACGAAGTGTCAATGTAACCTTCTTACCAGCTTCTGGAGCTGTGAAGAATACATACATATTCTGGAAGTAACTGCCACCATTCTGGATAGTTGCGTTGTTTGTGTTGTGAGCATAGGACTTGAGGTAGTTCTTAGCAATGGACCTTTCTGTATAGTTAGAGATCTTCTTGCCATCAACTGTAACTTCAATATATGCCTTTGCATCTGAACGGTTATCAACACCTACATATGCTGCATAACCCTTACCAGGTTCAAGATCTGTAATATCCTGTGTCAATGTAACTTCTGCTCCATCATTACCAACTTCCAACATCATGTTGTTAGCTGCACTTGTCATGATACGAGCACCTTCACCAGTGATCTTCCACTGATCAAGAGAGTTGCTGTTGAAACCTGTATCGATCAAATGAGAACCCTTACTCCATGTCAAATTAGAAGCTGTAATGCCTTCACCAGCATTTGCCTTATGGAGAACATAAGGAACAGATGGCTTAGCCTTGATTGTAATCTGACCATTCTGGATCGTTGCAAGATTACTGCACTCAACATTACCTGTTTCTGTCAACTCATAGAGCTTAGCACCTTCCCAACCTTCTGGGAGCTGCCATGTGGAAGTACCACCCTGCTGATTCCAATGATACAACTTCTGATCTGCATCCTTGAGATCATTACCATTTGCATCCCAGAACCAAGGAATCAAATACTTCTCACCATCCATGATCGTACGACCATTGAATGTCATTGTTCTCAAGTTGTATGCCGGATCCGCACCATTGCCGGACTTTCTCTCTACAACAACTGTATTCTGTCTTGCATCATCCTGAAGTGTGATCTTCATTTCCGGTGTCCACTGTGCACCATTGACAACTGTTGGAGCACCATCTTCCCACTTCATGACTTTATAATGCTGCAAGAACTTTGTAGAAAGGTCATCATCGAACAAGTTTGTAATGTAACCCTTATAGTCATTACGACCCTGCCAGCCTTCAAAGTCCTTCATGTCATAACCACCAAGCAGAGGATTTACAGCAGCACCGCCATAGCTCGGATAGTCACCTACCCAAGAATCCTTCTGATGGTTTCTAATAAATCTTGTGATTTCACTGTTGATACCCTTATTAGCGGCACCACCGTATGTAAGGTCAGCTGCCCAGTGCTGGAATGTAGAATCATATTCATTTGCATGACCCCACTCACTTGCCAATCTCCAACCACATGTCTGTGTGATTTCCTTAGCGAGCTGACGGGATGCCCAAGTACCGTTATCACCGGACTGACCATTACCCCAAACGTCTACATAGATGAAGTCAAGATCATTGTCCTTGCCACCGAGCTTGTTATAGAGATCAACAAATCTCTGCTCACGACCATGCATCAAGTCATAATCTGCATCGATGTTAACGCCCTGGTCAAGCCAGTTCCAACCATATGCAAGAGATCCATCTGGATTCTTACGCAGACGATCTTCTTCAAAGTACTTAGACTCTGGATATGTTTCAGAAGCATTGACATGGATACCGAATCTTGCACCGATTTCCTTACCCTGAGCCAAGAGCTTCTTCATTTCTTCAACACCACCGATACGTCTACCGATATCAGCATAGTTCAAGTGACCAGAGTCATGGCCTTCACTACCATAACCCTTCAAGATAATGCTCTGACCAAGACCATCTGTATTCAGATATACCTTCTGGGCATTATCATATGTCATCAAGAACGGATTCTGTGCATGGCTGTTGAAGTTCATGGCAATACGCTGTGCAACATTATCCGGAACTTCTTCAGAACCAACAGGATTATTCATGATCGTACGATAAGCGATCGCACCATCCTGCCAATCTACCTGATTATCTGCGTTCTCATCACCTGTGATAACGATCTTAGCAGCAGGCATCTCATATGGCTTATCTTCTTTTCTATGATTTTCATCCTTCTGGTATGTCCAGAATGTAGAACGAAGACCTGTTTCCTTAACATCATTTACTGTTCTTGTATCTGCAGTAACACGCTGCCAATCAGCATTGACATTGTTTTCAGAGTTACTCCAAAGACCAGCAGAGAGATCATCGTTAGAAACAAAGGCATACATATAACCTGTCTTTGCATCATTCAATGAATTGATCGGTGTAATTGTATCACCGCTTCTTGTTGTGTTTGTGGACATGTTTGCACCAGCAAGATTTGCATCTGTCTGATTACCCTTAACACTTACAAGACTGTGATTAGGAATATCTACTGTAAATACATGACCCTTCTTTACATCGATCTTTGTGATGTTGAAAGCCAATGTATTATCTACAACTTCCAGAGTAGCTGTGATCGTAGCCTGAATACCCTGTTCATTGACTTCCATTGTATATGTAGCCTTAGAAGCAGAGTCTTTCTTAAATGTGACCTTAGGTGTTACCAAAGTACCAGCCTTCTGCTGTGTACCGTTCAAGGCGATCTGTGTCAATCTTTCTGTCTGACCATAGAACTTCTTGCCTTCAACATCTCCACGCTTCATCGTATAACCAAATACCTGCGGGAACTTGTTGGAGATAGAAGCTTCCATCTCTTCAGATACGAGTGTGTCATCACCTTCAAACTCTGTAGCAGAACCCTTAGACAAGCTAAGATCAGCAACTGTTACATCGTCCTTAACGACCTCAAATTCAGCACTTGCTCCTGTGTAGCCATCTTTAGAAACAGTTACTGTATAATGACCAGTATCTAAGCCTTCAATACGGAATGTACCATCCTGTACAGTTGTTGTTGTCTTTTCACCAACTGTAACAGTAGCACCAGCTACAGGCTGACCATTTTCATCCAAGACCTTACCAGTTACAGCTGCACTAACAACTGCAATTTCACCATTAAATACTTCATTGTGGTTCTTTGTCTGCAGTTCCCATGTGTCCTTGCCTTTTTCAACAACGACTTTACCATCGCCATCCTTAACTTCAAAGTCCTTGAACATGATATCTGATGTCTCATCACCCCAAGAACCAATACGGAAGCCAAGCTTAGTATCTTTGCCAGAAAGACCATTGAATGCCTCTTCTGGAATCTGGAAACGAGCTTCCTGTCCGCCAATATTTACAGTGAAGTCTCTATTGTCCCATTTAACTGAAACCAGCATTTCCTGTCCTGCTTCAGGCGGTACAGGAACACCGCTGATCGTAGGATAATTATTGCCAGCACCCTTATACTCATAGAACCAACCAGATTTGTTATAACCGATTGTCATGTAATGAGTATTGTCTGTGATCCACGGTCCAACATTGAATCGTGTTGTAGCAGCACTGCTATTTGGCTTCAATGTGAAGGAGAGCTCACCCTTCTTCATACCTGCAGTACCACTATTTGTGTTCACAAGAATAGCGGCGTTATTGCCGTTGTCATTTGAAGACGAACTCTTAAACTGTCTCCAAACTTCCATTGCTGCGCGTTCTTCAGCCGTAAGTACAGCAGCATCCTGCTCAGCATGAATGTTGAGCGGTGCCAGTGCTGTCACCTGCGAAAAAACGATGGCTGAAGCAAAAGCACGCAATAACCATTTGTTTCTTCTTTCCATGTAATCCTCCTCAAAGAATTGAGATGCGGTCAAAATGACCGAAACGATCTTTCACTTTTCCATTCCAGATGAGTATTGGCGTTTCTCATGCATTTCACAAAAAAGTCAAAAACCGTACACATCATTCATTTAAATACCTTATAAATCGTTAGTCAACGACATGAGAGAATATTCATCTATAAGAGAAGGATTTTAATGCTCGACTATGTGAAAACGCTATCAGTTTTCACATTGATATTCATATATTACTGTATTTAAAAGCATTTCTTATTCTTGTACTTTTGTAGGATATTAGATGTGAAAATGGTTTCGTACCCTAAACAAAATACCAGACTTCATAATAAGATCTGGTATATGTTGTTTTTATAGTTTAATTTTGATCATCACCATAACGAGCCATCAATGACAAGACCCTAACAAAGATATTGATGAAGTCTAGATAGAGAGATAACGCTCCATATGTGGATAATCCTTCTTTAACAGCCCCGCCGCTGTAATACATTCTAGAAATAGACTGTATATCCCATACTGTTAAAGCAAAGAAGAGGATCAAACCAAGGAAATCAATCATCATATTTGCCCGAAACATCGGTATAAAGAAGGATAACAAACTGCATACTAGTAATGCCATCAAACCACCTGTCAACAATCCACTGAATCGGCTCATATCTACATTTGTGAATTTTCCTATGATCATGAAGCATCCAAACAACACTGCTGTAAATAAGAAGGCAGTAAATAATGTTCCGATATTATAGGCATAGAACAATGACGATAATGAAAAACCATTGATGCCTGCAAAAATATAAAACATGAAGTTTGCCGTACTAGAATCATAATCAAACACATGCCTTGCGATCTTCCATGACACGACCATTTCTACCGCAAAGAGCAGCAATGATCCTAAGCCTCCAAATACCATGACAAGCTTGTAATAAAGACCTGTTGCTGCACACATATAAGAAACAAGAGCAGTGACAAGCAAACCGATGCACATCTTGCCGAAGACGCAATTGAGGTAGTCACGTATCGTAAATTCTCTACCATATGTTCTTTCCATATTCATCACTCCTTTTACAAGTATTGTAAGAGGTGTAATAAAGATGTGTCAGTGACAAACATACTTTTTTGTATGGCATAAAGCATACAAAAAGCATCTCATGTCGAGATGCTTTGCTGCTTTACTTAGAAGCTTGTGTCAAACAGTCTTTTACTGCCGTCTTGATTCTTGTAGATGTCAATGTTGCACCTGTAACATTATCTACATCCAAAGAATTGCTTTCTACGATGGCGGCAGGAACACTCTTCTGTGCTTCTTCTGTGAAGCTGGATTCATGTGCTTCCTTGACAACAACATTGTTGATCTTGCCATCCTTGATCGTTACTTCAACACTCATTGGACCTTCCTGGCCATCTACCTGTGCGTTATAAGTACCATCCTTGAGCTTTGTGTTCATATCGAAAGTAACTTCTTCTGCTTCCTCTTCATCTGCTTCAAACAGATCAGCAGAAATCAGGTTATTAGATTCTGTTGGCTTATAGCCCTTTTCCAGATCATTCTTCATGACCTTCTCACCAGCAATACGACCAAATACGATCGGGCCCATGACACCTGTACCGCCGGATACATAACGACCCCAGATATTACCTACACATTCACCTGCTGCATACAAGCCAGGAATCGGCTTCATATCATTATCCAATACCTGTGCATCTTCATTAATGGAGACACCGCCCAATGTCATAACACACAAAGCATGAAGCGGTACAGCATAGTAATGTTCACCTGATATATCATTGATTGCTGCAGAATAAGCTGGATTCAAAGAGTCTTCTGTAAACTTACGTCCAAATTCATCTTCTGTCTTATCTGCTACATGTTTGTTATAGGATTCTACTGTTGCTTTAAGATTATCAGCAGGAACATCGATCTTCTCTGCCAATTCATCAAGGGAATCAGCACTAACGACAAACTGATTGAACGGCTTGCCTGGGGCATAGAATGCTGTCCAGAATACAGAAGAATGCAATGCTTCTGTATCCGCAATGATCTTATCAGTGAAGATATCATACTGAATAGCTTCCGGCTGTTCTTCCAAAGCAGTTTCGCGCTTTACTACTTCTTGTTCTGTTTCATCTACGAAACGCTTACCTTCTTTATTTACGCAAATACCGCCTGCCTTCCACATATATGTAGAAGCAATCTGTCCAGGTCCTTTCCCTGTATCAAGACCCATTGGGAATGTTGGTACATAACCAAGGTTATCTTTATCCAAATATGCACCAACTTCCTGCATCATATAAATACCAGAACCATTTGCAGTAGAAGCACCACCTGGAAGATAATAACCACCATTCTCTGTAAATTCTGCCATCATCTTACGGTTGCCGGAATAACCACCTGTTGCCATGATGACACCCTTATTTGCCTTATATTCGATCGTCTTACCAGCATTCTTAGCAAGAACAGACATAATCTGACCATCTTCGTTATATTCCAACTTATAAGCATCCGTACTATAGTCTGTTTCTACTTCATCATATGTCTGCAATACTTGATCTAAGATCTCATGAGCAGCAGACTTATACTTCTCTTTGTTATCTGCAGAAGGCTTATATGTACGCTTCTGAGAATACAACTGATGCTCTGGTGCAAATACGGACATTGTGCCAGTCTGACGATCTGTAGAGAACTTATTGTCAGAAAGTCCGTTATCCCACAACCACTGGATCGCATCTACATCTTCTTCTGCATATTCGCGGATCAGATCTTTGTTACCCTTCTGATCACCATTGGACATGATATCAGATACATAAGAATCAATACTGTCTTCAATCCCATCAATCTTTTGAATATTCGTCTCAGCACCTGACATAGAACCTGATGTATAGTTCAAAGAACCACCATTCTGTGTTGTTTTCTCAAGAATAATGACACTCTTGGCACCATTATCTACCGCTGAGATAGCGGCTGCCATACCGCCTCCACCAGCACCAACAACGATAACATCTGCTGTTTTTGTTTCATCTACAGGTTCTGCAGATGGTGTTGGGGCAGCTGTATTGCCGCCCGTGACACAGCCGCTCAATAACATTGCAGCTGCAATTGAAAATACAATTCCTCTCTTCATTTCTAATTCCTCCAACTAGATTATAATTCTTGTTATATTATTCACAATATATAAACAACACCAATAATTTAATGAAATCGATACATTTTGTTTCACTTAACAAAAAAAAGAATCATAATCATATCTGAAACGTTGGTACATCAGCATTCTTTCTTCATTGCCTCTATCAGCGGGATCATATTCCGCTTTGTCAGCTTGATATCAATTTGATAGCTGTATTCGCATAAATAAGCTTTTTTAAAGACAAAATTACATTCCCTATGCAAATACGGTTTTATTCTTATAATTGCATAGTTGTTGGCTCTAATCGTTTCATACTACCTCATTTTATAAAATAGAATACATTGTTTTTTTAATATCCTGAAAGAATAATTCTTCCAATTCATCGATAACCGGGAACTCATTGACCAGATGCAGATCAATACCACATTGATCTCATATTTCGTACAATGCACGGTATATCATTCCATTACGTACGCAGATCATATGTAGTCTTCCTATTTGCATAATAAACAACATCAAGCTATCAATTGGTCCATATATACTGTAATATGCCGTTTTCTTCTCTTTTTCATCTTAGATACGAATAACATATTTAACATACAAAGCATATTATAATTTCTCGAAAGTAAAAGGATGCAAAACTTCTAGTATCTGCATCCTCTATTCTTTCATAAATATATGTTTATCGATCTACTACTCTACACCAATAACAAAGCAATATACTGGCTGACCACCATCTTCTACATCGACATCGACATCATAATGAGAACTAATATACTCAGCTACTTCCTGGCATTCTGCCTCTGTAGCATCCTCACCACGGATCAATGTAACGATCTCAGAATCTTCATCACACATAGCATCGATCAAAGCACAAGCTGCTTTTACCTTATCCTTATCTGTCAGCTTGATTTCTTTATCAAAAAGACCCATATAATCACCTGCATGAATAGCAAGATCATTCATTGTAGTATCTTTGATCGCATATGTGATCTGACCTGTCTTTACGTTGGCAATTGCTTCCTTCATGACTTCCGTATTTTCTTCTACTCCAGCTTCTGGATTGAAAGAAATACAAGCACTCAAGCCCTGCGGTACACTCTTTGTTTCAAGAACAATGATATCCTTGCCCTTTGTAACAGCAGCAGCCTGATTTGCCGCCATGATGATATTGGAGTTATTCGGCAATACATAGATATGACGTGCATTGACCTGATTGATCGCACTGCAAATATCCTCTGTAGAAGGATTCATTGTCTGACCACCAGAAACAACAACATCAGCTCTATATTCTGTAAACAACTTCTTCAAGCCGTCACCAGCCGCAATTGTGATGATGCCGTATTCTTTCTCTTCCTGCGGTTTTTCCTCAGCAATAATAGAAGGAGACATCTCACCCTTGAAGCTCTCGATCTGGATCTTTGTAAATTCACCATACTTCTCTGCCATTGTTAATACACTGCCAGGTGTCATTGTATCTACATGCATCTTTACCGTATCTTCCTCACGCAGCAATGTGATATGGTTGCCGATCTTCTCCAAAGCAGAATAGAATTCTTCTTTTCTAAAGAAATGCTTACTCTCTTCTGACAACTGCAGAATGAACTCCGTTGCATATCCAGAAGCTTTCTCATTCTTTTCATGAGCAATCTTTTCAGCTTCACCCATCTCTTCAACAGGTGCCCCTTCTACAAAAGCACGGAAACCTTCAAAGATGACCACAAGACCCGCACCACCGGAGTCAACAACGTTTGCTTCTTTCAAAACAGGAAGAAGATCTGGTGTACGATCCAAAGAATCCTTTGCTTCCTTGCATAGAATATCAATGTAATCACTTAAAGTTGCTTCAGGATGATCCTTTGTATAGAAATCAGCCATCTCACTTGCTTCACGGATAACTGTCAAGATCGTTCCTTCAACTGGTCTCATAACAGCCTTATAAGCCATCTGTGCACCATTGAACATTGCCTCAGAAAACTCTGCAACTGTCACCTCATCTTTATCTTTAACAGCCTTGGCAAAGCCTCTAAAGATCTGTGATAGGATAACACCAGAATTACCTCTAGCTCCCATCAAAAGACCTCTGCTGAAAGTTTTAGCAACAACAGACAATACATCACTGCCACTCTTTCTAACTTCCACAATACCATTTGTAAAAGTCAAAGACATATTTGTACCCGTATCCCCATCTGGTACTGGGAATACATTCTTCGCATCTACATCTTTCTTTTGATTATTTAGATTGTTGGCACCGCTTTCCAGCATGCCTTTCAATAACTGACCATTGATTGTTTCCATCCTATACCTCCGTTAACCAACGACACGAACGCCCTGCACAAAGACATTCACTGCCGAAATATGAACGGACAATGTCTTCTCCAGTGTATATTTAACTTTCTTCTGTGCCTCTCTGACAGCTTCAGAAATCTTAACACCAAAGCTGACAATAATATACAGATCTACCTCAATGCCGTTATCAGTCTTTCTAACAACAACACCGCGAGCATAATTCTCTTTCTTTAACAGTTCTGCCCAGCCATCACGCAGCACCTGTTTGCTGGCCATTCCAACAACACCATAACTCTCTGTTACGACGCCGCCTGCCAGTGATGCCACTGCTTCCTCGGAAACCGAGATGCAGCCGTAGTTTGTTTTCTTTTCTACTGTCATGGTTCACTCCTCTTATCAGTTTTATTATAACAAGAAATTAACAAAACAACAAATATTGCGATATTCAAGCTAAAATCAAGCAACAATAATTTAGCTCTTTGAGCTACTGTTTGAGCTACCTAAAAAGCGTATTGCGTAAGTCCGTACCGCTTTTTGTAGCATTAAAGGCAATTTCTCTAGCCTTGCAATCGAGATCTTCAAGCGTTCCACTGTTGTTGATGTAGTAGCCTGTTCCACTGTCTTTTATGTATTCAACCAGTTTCCTTGCTTGAACTTCTGATTGGTGCTCGTGCAAGTCTCCTTCCAGTGTTGCCCCAGGTCGCTGAATAGCAATGACGATCAGCCTGAACGCACCACTCTTAGCACATTCCAACAATGTTTCATATTCAGACTTAAACCGCATATCTGGTACGTAAACATAGTTAGAATTGGCAAAAGGAACACTACAAGCCACATGAGCCGCATAATAACTTGTGCCGTGGTATGCTCTCATTACATCGCCCAACTGTTGCAGCATCTTTCTGCCTTTTTCATCTTTGATGCCGTTCCAGCCTAACATATTAGCTTGGTCTTTCAGTTTCTCAGCAAAAGGAATCTTCTCACCGCCTGTAATCTTCATCATGAAGTCTGCGGTTGTGTCCTTGCCTGCTTGGGCTTCACCTGTAATCGCAATAACTGTTTTCACTTTGCTCTCCCTCCTTTCACTAAAACGATATCACACAAAAATAAAAAAGAAGAAACTCATGTTCACATTTGTTTCTTCAAGAGTGAAAGTAATGTACTTGCATATATTGCCGTTGTCTCTCTTGTTATTTCTTCGCCCTCATAGGGCTTGATATATCGCAAAATATCCACGCCTTCATAAATGGTATAACTACAGAAGATAGGGACATCACCAAGTGTTTTTAGCACCTGCTCGACCTGGTCAATGTCATGAGAACAATCTACGCTTACCGCCTGACCGCTTTTATTTACAATTGCCATAATTCCACCTTTCTGTACGTGCAATATAACATAAAAAAAACAGGGCTTACCGCCCTGCTTTCCTTTGAAAGGTCTATCCAAGCTCAAAAACGAATGTATAAACAAGTAATGTATAGTAAGAACAATACTGTCTACTCGCATATTATATCACAAGAAAGCTATTTATCACGAACTTTATATAGATAATCAAAACAGTTCTTTACATAGTCAGCCTACTATGATATAATATTATCAGAAAGGGGGGGTAAGAGATGATTAAAAAATTAAAAAAAGCGAAATCTAACCTAGAGCTTGCAAAACTTGTATTAGAAATCGCTAGATTATTAGTCGAGATTATCATCTTACTAATAATTCTCTTATAAGAGAGACTGGGGAGAAATCCCCGCCCCTCTCTTATGATATCATCTCTTAACTTAAAGTATATGAAAAAATTAGAAATTCTATCAATCATATTAAATGTGATTGCTATCATTCTTTGTGTAGCTGTGATTTGTAAGCTGATTTTCTAACAAGGAGGGCAACAATGAAAAAAAATGAGAATGGTTTCAACCAATACGAATACATAGCCGACTGGAAAAAGAAAAACATGAAAACTGTTCGTGCATCGTATAAAAAAGAGTTCGTTGAGCAATTCACTGATGCTTGCAATAAGCTTGGAATTAAGAAGTCTGATGTTATTCGTAAAGCAATGCAAGAAACAATTGAACAAGCTGAAAAGCAATAAAAAAGCAGGTAGAGCACTAAGCCCTACCTGTTTTACTTTCTATAAGAAACTGTTTTCTTCCATGCACTTTGCGTATATCCGTTTTATGTTGTCTATTGCAAGTACCGCCCTGTTATTTTGGTAGTTGGGATGCTCTTTGCAATAGTTTTCGTAGCGGTCAATCATCAAAAGTGCATCAATAAATTCTTCTCGAGAATGGCGCCACCCTCGTAAAATTTCTGTATTGAACTGTAGCACTCTCCATCTTGCTTGATTAGCTTCATTCTCATCAATCTTATCAATGATAGACTTGTTAGAAATTCCTTTTTTCGTTTTGATGTATTCCCAAAAGCCTTGAGAACCGACAATGGCAATAACAATCGGTACTAGTAACTGTATCAGTGTTTCAATTTTCATCAGTTCCACCGCCTTTGTTATATTTGACAGTAGAAACCCCAATTAAAGCACCAACTAATACAGAAACTGCATTTACAGTGGTTACGATCGCATCGACATTGCCAATCCCCCAAACAGGGAAAACAGTCTGAATGAATAACGCGATCGCTGGCAATGCAATGAGTGCAACCCACTTCAGAACGTCATAAACCTTATTATTGAGCATTAGATCACCTCCGCCTGCACTGCATCAATAGCCTTACCATACAAGCCTGCATAACCGTTAGCACCGTTGCCATAACCAGTTACCCAATCAAGCCAACCGCCACCAATGACATGAACACGATAGCGGATGTTATGACCTGAGCAGTTAACAAGTCGCATCTGCAAGCCGTCAAGCTGAGTATTTCCAACACCTGCAAATGTATCGCCTGAGCTGTCTTTCTGATAGTCTCTGCGCCAATTGTACCAACCACCACCAAGGCAATGTACACGGTATTCAAGGTTACCGACCACTTTTTCATCGCCCGGGGTCTTTGCACGGAATGCCACCATAGCATGCCCCATATAGCCTGAGTAGCCGTCACTGTTAACTGTATTGTAGTTAGTGACTTCGGGTTGCCAACCTGCACCCTGAGCAAGTACCTGATGTACTACATTGATTTTCCCTGTTGGGGTTGTGGGCTTTGGTGTGATACCCATTCTTTTGCGCGCTTCTTCTGCGATATAACCCATTTTAGAGTGCAGATAAGGACCAGGGCAACTTGTATTAGCCCACATTCTATGCTCTTGGATTGTACCTCTCTTATCGCCTGTATATGTAGGTATCAAACCGTATCTACGACAAATGTCTGCTACCAAGTCAATTAACTTGTTGAGCGTTACATCGCCAACATGCCATTCACCGCCTGTACTGTCGTTAGAAGTTTCAATCGTAATAGAATCCTTATCAGCATCCCAACCTGAAGAACACCAAGAACGGTACTCTTCGGGAACGTACAAGCCTACTCTTCCGTCCTTGTCTACGCAATAATTGCAAGACATTTCACGGTTCGGATTGTCGATTGTGGATGCCATGCCTTCACAAGACATGACACCTGCACAATGGTGAATGATAATCTTTCTAACTGGATTCCCCTGTCTTGGGTTTCTCTTGTTTGTAATGTGAGTGTAATTTACTAAACTAGAATTGACCATAGACACACCTCCTACTTTTTCAGTGCCTGAGCTGTCTGTACTACTGCTTCAAGTTCTGCAATTCGTGACTGCAACTGGTTAACGCTGTTTGTAAGGTCTGCAATTGCCTTATCCTTGTCATGTTCTGATGCATAAGGTTTCAAATTCTTAGCAAGCCCCATAAGCTCAGCATACTGTTCACTTGTAAGTTGAAGTGATGCCATGAAGGAATTAAGAACCTCTTCTGCATCGGGCCTTGTGTAGTAACCATTTGTGATTGCACTTTTCAAATCATCGTAAAGCATAAAATCATCTCCTTTTTATCAAGCAATACGTTTCCAAATATAAACCGTAAGGAATGGTGGCATGTTGTTGTGGGCTTGCCCACCACCTGTTCTTTCTGATACGTGTCCCGGGTCGACTTGTCCATTGTTTGAAAGCTTTGTTGACTGAATGCGGGGCAACATGTTACCTGATCCGCTTGCTTTAAATGCAAGATTATCATTTACATTTTTAAAATCTGTTGTTGTAGAAATTGACCACGGCGCAGAAACGTGCCCATGCGCTGGCATCTCACTTGTACTTAATGTGTGACGCTCTTCACCGCCTGTAGACCCTGCGGGGTGAGAAGAACTGTGACCAAGCAAGAATTTTCCTTGGATTTCCTCCCATGTACCAACTCCGAAATATGAGCGTGGATTAGTTGAACTAGTTGAGATGTAAATACTGCCTACTGGATAAACTCTGTCAAAGATACTTTCTTCCACCCTAGAAAGGCGGAAAAATTCATCTCCCTGCGGTGTTGTTGTGAATGGGGTATGGTCTGTTTCTTCCCATTGTTCGGGTGTGCCCTTCATGCTCAGCGAACATGTTGTATAACCGTTCATCTCTAAATACACATGTGTTTTTCCTGCGTTATCATGTACTGCGATGATGTCGCAAGCACTATATTTAATTGTTCTGCCTGCATGCGTTACAGTTGGATTGGCTCCAATTCTTAGTGGAATAAGAATGTTAGTATAACCAATTTCATTACCTAGCCAACCACCAAGCACACCATCAATCGTAATTGCACCAATTGAGCTACCATCTGTGTATGAGTATTTGCTCCTGCATAGTTCTACATATGTTTTGGTTTTAAAATCTTTCTTGATGTCGAATGTGGGAACAAGCTTTTTAACCTTGTTTGCCCAAAAGTACTTCAGCCCATCAAGATCTAAATATTTCTTTTGTGCCATTCTTTATCTCCTATAATTGGTTGATGTCATATGTGCTGATCGTAGGGATATTGGTTACATCTCCTGACGGTCCTTGAGGTCCTTGTGGGCCCTGTGGACCCCTTGGTCCTTGCGGTCCCTGCGGTCCTTGCTCACCCTTTGCACCTGTTTCACCTTTGGGACCAGTCTCCCCCCTTGGCCCCTGTGGACCCTGCGGCCCAGTGTCGCCCTTTTCTCCTTTAACGGCTTTATTGTTGTTGATTAGTTGCAACAATACACCGCCCTGTCTGGCTGACAGTGGCTTATTGGCTGAGGGATCATCAAGCGTATCTACAATATCCCTATCCAAGATCACGTTGTTCATCTGCATGCCCCGTCAATATCCACTCTTTCAAGTGGGATAATGCCTTGGGAAATCTGCACATAGTCCGCTCTAGTCTTTGCCATGAAATCATTAAACTCTGTCTGAAAGCCGTCTGTAGGCAATTTTGTTAAAGCGTCTACGCACAAACCGCAATAGGACTGGTCAAGCCGTGTATCTCGTACATCTGACGGATTGATTTCCGAAGTATTAGCACGCACTACAATTACCGCAAGTATCAATTCATATACCTGACTATTACGCACTGGCGTAGGCATAGCGTTACCACCTCTTACATAAGTCAGCACACATTTATTTGTGCTTTTTGTATAACGTACTGAAACATAATCATATCTATCTACATTTGATGCCATATCTACTGTTAGTGTCTCCACTGCATCAGATCCAAATGTAATACCGCCAACACCATCAAGTGCGGTGAACAAGTACGCATAGCCCTTGCCCACTGTAACTGCCATTCTTCCTGTACCAGATACACGAAGATCATCACCTGTTGCATTGATGATCCCCGTTTGACGTCCAACATGAAACAGTCTGACATCTTTTGCTAAATAATCTGTATCATCTAACGGATATGCAATTTGTGCCATTATCGTATCCTCCTTCCTGATTCCTTGGTTAATTTTTCCATGTGTGTAAAATCTCCATTTCTTCAATCGTTAATTCAAGTGTGGTTTTAGTTTTACCGAGTTCTTCCATGAAATTGATTCCATTAATTCGAACCATGTTACGCAATCCAAAGTGGGTTGATATAACTGGTACAACATCGCCAAGATCAAAGTCTCTACCAAGTAAAGACCTTTGGTCATCAATTGCGATTGTGAATTTGTATCCGATTGCTTTTGAAAGCAATTCTTGATATTTTTGCTCGCCTCTTGCGCGCAATTGGGTTTCATATTCTGAATCAGTGAGATTTATTTTGTCGGTCTTTTGTTGTAGGTCTCTTGCATCAATGTATACCTCTTTGCGTGGCTCTCCGTTCGTGTGATTCAGTTCAATATGCTTTCTTATTCCGTCTTGCTCACATCCGTACACATACAAATAGTTCCCATACTCCCCAAGATCTTTTGTCATTTCCTGATCTAGGATATTGCCCAACGAATCAGAAAAGCGAACGTTTTTACGTCCGCCTTCATAAAATTCTAATTGGTTTAATTTTCCTGATTTGACGACTTCACGGTATCCAACATTAGCAATGCCACAAACCTTTTTGAATGTTTCTCTTAAGGTCTGATATGTTGTTTCCAGTGACTGCACGGATTTAGAAACACTATTTACGCAAGAAATATCAAGCCCACGCTTATTGTTGTTAACTAGATCAACAAGGCTGCTGACGTTGTTAATTGTCATAGTGTTTGTGTTGATACGATCGCCAAGGTTGTCAAGATAACCCCTTACGATGATCTCCGAGCCTTCATAATGCACATAATCGATATACATTATTTCCGCTCTTGTTTTACATACCACTCTGTTGCCGATTTTCAGATTCTCGATATTTTCCTGCGTGGAGTTATTAACATGGATCTCAGCTTTTCCACTTTCGGTATACCTTGGTTTCCAGCTGATTGAGATTGCATTTTGCAAAATTGCCTGCGTTTTGCCTTCTTTGTCAACAATGTAATATTCCATCAAACACCTGCCGTTACATTTTCTACCACGATCATTGCATCTAAACTATTACTGTTTGTGTCCGCCGTGATTTTGATGTTAGATTTACCCCTTGGCAATACGAAGAATGTACTTTCATAATCCATATACGGAATAGCGTTGCTTGTAACACCGTTACGAGTTAATAATACCGCACATTTACCCGGAACCGTGCACACCTGCAATACGTCGCCATCTTGCATGGTTAGGCTTGTAAACCCGATGTATTCACGGGTATCAACGTTAAGAATCTTTGGATTTTTGATGCCATTTGCACTTGCTATCAGAGTTGCGGTAAATCCTGTTGGCATACTGCCTGTATTGCTCACAACGTTTAACGGTTTAATAATTTTCTCCGATAGTTTCCATGGCACAGTGCTTGAATAAGATCGTCTAAATCTATGGGTTGCTCGTGTATAAGCAAAATTTGTTGTCACTGGTTCCCAATTTCTTGGGTAAGGATACGGGGCTAACATATCAAAGCTGAACGATTCCCAACATCGATTGTTGGTGATCTCGGGTGTCCTTTTGGGGTAAACATCCCAGTAGACATCAATTTTTTCTTTTGTGTTTACATACCTAAACTTTGCAGGAACACCAGGCAAGATAACATCAAGAAGTTCTTTGCGCCCATTGGGAACGTTTTTGAAAACACCTTCAATGCTAATTGTTTTTGAATTGACCGCATGACCTGAAACGGTAGAACCGACTTGCGATAGTGCTTGCGATTCTGACAAGGATATATCATTTGAAGAAGGGGATCTAAAATCTGTGACGATGAATCCAGATGCTACAGACATCTCTAATTCATCACCGCCTGCATTTATATACACAAATTTTACCATTCCAACCTCCTGATCATTCTTGCTGTTTCCATCTCCATTTCAGACGGCGACAGAGAGTCATGTGAATTGATTGTTTGATTGATTGTGTAAGCATTGCCCCACATACCGCCAGTACCGCTCATGCTATTACCAACACCCACTTTTACATTTGCTTGAATTGAGCTAGATGTATCAAGCATCAGCTTATTTGTTTCTGACATCACGGCTTCATTCATCTTTCTTGCTGACTTGACCGCCGTCTTTGTGTTTTGGTCAATACCAACCGCAACACCAGCAGGAAGGAACGTGCCGACTTGATCTCTCATCAAACGTGAAGGAGAGTTGATGCCAAAGAAATTTTTAACACTGTCAACTAGTTTCCCGCATGCCTTAATTGCACTATCCACAAGACCAGTGACGGCATTAGCAATGCCTGATCCGATACCCTTAATAATGTTTCTACCGATGCCTATCCAGTCAAAATTACTAAATGCGGATCTGATGCTATTGAAAATTTGCGGAATTTTTCCGACCAGTTCAGGAATTGCCTGAATAAGACCGGCACCCAGCTTTCCGAGCAGTTCAATACCCTTTTGTACGAATTGTGGAAGGTTCTGTGCGATAGTAGAAAGCAGGCTTGCAATACCCTGTGCAATTGCCCCAACGATACTAGGAATATTGTTGATAAGACCATGCATCAAGTTGATAACGATCTCACCGCCCTTAGACAGGAACTGTGGCATATTCTGCAAGAGTATATTAAGACCGCCTGTCACAAGCTGGAAGAACGAACTTATAACGCTAGGTAAATTGTTAACAATTCCAGTCACCATTGTGCTTACCATCTCAGCACCCTTTTGCAAGAACCTTGGCAAATTTTGAGAGATAAAGTTAATGACTGAAGTTTGTAACGTTGTCCATGTCGTTATCAAATCAGGAAGTCTGCTCGTGAGCCCATCAATGATCCACTGTAAAAACTGTGCTCCTTGGTTTACCCATGTAGGCAATGTCGTTGTTAAGAACGTTGTTATCGCTGTAATAGCCGTATTGATCACTCCGCCCCAGTCGATTGTTGCAACTAATGTTGTCAATGCTGGCGGTATTGCCATCACCATTCTGCTAATAGCGGGAATCAAGTTATCAAAGACAAAGGTTGATACAGATGTGATCAGCCCGCTCATTGCTTGGGTAACGTCAACACCATCTTTACCATTCATCATCAGTGACGCTAACAAGTTTTGTACAGATGCTTTCATTGATGTAAAAGAACCCGAGAAGGTTGATGCCGCCTCTTTTGCCGTTGTGCCAGTAATGCCCAAGTTACTTTGTATCTTTCCGATCGCATCAATAACAGTGTTAAACGGTACGTCTTTGACCGTCTCCGCTGTCACCTTGACCGTATCACCAAGTACACCTGAATCATTGATCAAGCGAGCCATTTCAGACTGTGTACCACCATAACCCAGTTTCAGATTATCCAACATGGTATAGTTCTGTTTTGCAAAACCTTGATAGGCATTTTGAATCATTGAAATGTCAGTGCCCATCTTATTGGCGTTATCAGACATCTGAACTATCGCCGTATTAGCATATTCCGCAGCTTTGGCTGTGTCTCCACCTAGACCCTGCAAAAGGGTAGCGGAAAAGCTTGTAGCCGTTTCCATGTAGTGAGATGCAGACATTCCTGCCGTTTGATACGCTTGGTCAGCATATTGCCTCATCTTGCCTGCTGAATCTTTAAATAGTGTCTCAATACCGCCGATCTGCTGTTCTAGATCTGCACCTGACATCAAGCTGTCTGTAATGGTCTTACCAATTGCTAGAGTAGTACCAAGCTTTACAATTGTGTTTTTCAGTTTGCCCATCAAAGATTGACCCGTAACATTGCCCGCCTGCTCACCAGCTCCCGCGCCTTCTCTGTTAAGACCTTCAAACAGCTTAGACTTCATGCCTTTCATCGTTGGCAAGATCTTTAGGTACGCTGTACCCACTTCACGTGCATTTGCCATCATCTACCTCCTTTCCCTTTCCTGTTTTTGTGTAGCTTTTATGATCTCTTCCCTGCGTTGGTTGAATGCCTCAGCAGATGGGAAAACCATATTATTGTTATTTTTTGTCTTTTGCGATTTGTCACCCAGTAAAATGTCAGTTAACAGGGTTTGTTTTTCCTTGATCCCAAACAATCCATTTTTTAGGGAATTCAAAACATCAAAAATACCTGCTAGAAATTCTTCTTGCAGGCTTATCCCGTTTGTTTCTGCTCGATAAATCAAAGCATCATGGGGCAACCCACTAACCAAGGTTGCAACGTATACAGGCTTGAACTGGTATAGATCGTATATACTGTAATATCTTGCCATGTCACACGTTAGCTCCCTTGGTTTTGTGGTGAGCCATTGCCCCAAGACTATTAGTTTTTTACGTCTTCGTCTGCTTTTAGAATTTCAATAATTTCATTAACTTCATTTGTTACGTCAATTACAGAAGAATAACCATCCTTTTCAACGTGCTTAAGCAAACGCTTTTCTCCTGCCTTGCCAAGCAACGCAGAAGGAAGATTTGTAAGTGCTGGAAGTGCCTGATCTTCATCACCTGACACCATCGCACCAAGCATCTTGATGAAACCAAAGTCATCTAAAACACGCTTATCTACATCACATTCAAATCCAGTGCTTGTCTTAATATGCTGTTTATTCATCAATTATGCCCCCTTGGAATAGTATTCATGGTGGTACTTACCATCTGTACCTGGTTCAACTGCCAAAGTAACCTCATATGCTACTGGATCGCCGTCTGCATACGTTACAGAACCTACTTCCTTCACCTTAGCTGTAGGGATAACAGTTCTAAAAAGTGTGTTTCCGTTGAGGATCTGCTCGATAACATATGCATGCGCTACGTCATCACTGGAATCTGTACTTACTGTAAGCCCAGCATCCAAAGTGCCTTTTACATTAGCATCACCTCTCACTGTCTTGAGTACTTCTTCATTAAGTGCCTCAATAAGAGAAAACTTATAAGTTTCTTCGTAACCTGTCTGTACTGTCAGGACTGTATCACCGCCCCAAGCCTTGATAGACTTAACATCCTTAGAGTTTGATACCTCGATACCCTTATCCGAGATATATCCCAAGCACTTAAATGCTGGATCAAGTGCTTTTGTTGCGTCTGTTGGAAGTGTAGAGCCAGCAGGCGCACGGAAAATACAACCGCCAACCTTAGGCTTACCAGCGGTTACTCTGTTTTTATCGTTTGTATTTGCCATCTTTTTACCCCTTAATAGTGTTTTACATTGATTACAGCATCATAGCTGTATTCTTTTGTTTCGTAGTCTGGACTTGGATAGTCTGTTCCTACCCTAGCCATAATAATTCGCTTGTTGTCATCTGCCATGCGTGCTACCGCCTGCTTGCCGATCTCGTTCAGGTATGCCGATTTTGCCATCGTACTGGATATTGAACGCAAAACAAATGTTGATGTATAGATATAATTGTTTTCGTCACTTCCAGTCTTTACAAGTGTGAAATATTCTGTTGGAAGATCTTCAACACCTGATAGATCTAGATAAACAGGGATGTTATAACCGTGTCTATTTAATTGTGTGACAATCGCAATGCGTACATCAATTTCTATTGCATTTGGTACTTCAAAAGCCATCAAATACCCCCAAACACCTTTAATAAAGTGTTGTTTTTGCGGTTGTCCTTTTTTGCGTCTTTGGTTTCAGGCTTGATCGTTACGCTTGTACGTGTTTTACCAACATTTTTGCGTTTTGCGTAGCCTGCGCCAGCCATTCCCTCTGCTTTTGCACCGATTTCTTCTAACATAGCTGTTACTTCGTCCGATTTCATTACATCGAAATAGCCGTCAGGATTATGTTCAAGCTCCCAATCACTCATATCTAGCAACCTGCACCTTCTTATTCCAGTCTAACGGAATTAGCTCATCCATGCCCTGTAGCGGAGAACCCACCACAAGCCATTTTAAGCCCCAAAATTCAACAACCCCGTTTTCCCATGAATGTTTGTCCGCCTTGGGAATAGCAAGCGTATAAAGCGCCTTAAAACGTGTCATATCAAGTGTGGTTGGAATATCGCCTGAAGAAGTGGGCGCAACTAACACATTATGTACGATGTCAGTAACGGTAGAAAAAACAGGAGAACCGAATTCATCGGTTTCCCCTGTTGCCTGTTTTGTTGTTAGTTTAACATCAATGCCCTTAAAAGCCATATATGTTACACATTCCCATCTTCTTTGGTCTTAATCCTAAG
Source organism: uncultured Bulleidia sp. (assembly GCA_963556805.1). Classification (GTDB taxonomy): domain Bacteria; phylum Bacillota_I; class Bacilli_A; order Erysipelotrichales; family Erysipelotrichaceae; genus Bulleidia. Next base: position 23,403 of record CAUWCC010000015.1, read on the forward strand.
CGGTCAAGCTCTGACTTCTTTATAAAAAGCCCGCCACCTGTATTTACATATGTCCCGCTCCAAGAATAGCCCAAAGCGGATTGAGATTCTTGCGACAATGTGGAAGACTTCCCGATGGAATCTTGTTCTAAGCGTCTAATAACAACATCACACGTCACCGTTTTAAGCACCTGTGCATAGTCCTCACTGCCAGAAGACAAAGAGTCAAGGTCTTTGTTTACCTTGGCCCCCTGCAATCTAAGCATGGAAGACACATCATCCAGCAACTGCTCCGCCTTGGTCATTTCTTCAGACGTCAACGCATGATAGCGGCTAATGACATCGTTTACAGTTGCGTATGCTTTTTTCATGCCTTAGCTTTTGCCCTCTTAGGCTTTACTCCTGACGGGTCATCAGCAGACATCATGACGGGTTTTACTGGTTTGATCTCTTCCCACTCATTATCCACAAGCGTACTGATAATATCGATGACAACTGCAGTATTTTTATGCTTATACTTAGGCATTAGGCTTCTCAACTCTCTTAAATGCGGAATTATCGAGGATACCCCAGCCAATATAAGCCTCTGCTCTAAGTACGATCTGATTCTTAGCCTTAAGATCACCCAAGCCATCAGGATTACCATACTCAATGATCTCTACTGGTACATTTTCTGCGTAACCCCACTTGAATGCGTTCTCAAAGTCACCAACGATAGCCAAATCATTGGAAGAGTTAAATGCAAGTGTTGTATTAACGTCACATGGTCTGCCTGCAAAAGTATTAGGACGACCGCCAAATCTAAATTCAGGATACTGTGCAAGACCATTCACCTTGATCTTTGCCAGTGCCTCACCCATTTCAGGAGCAAAAGCAATACCTGTTACATCATGATCAGATGCTACAAGTGTAGTAATTGCATCGCTCAAGTTGTCATCTTCCTTGCCTGCAACCTGTACGACCTTGCCGATGCCAGACATATCAAAATTCTTTTCAGTCAGCTGTGATGCAGTAGCCTTTGTAGCCGGATTAATACCATGGAATGCGGCAATGTCCAAAGCTCTTGCCATCTTCTTAGCGAAACCATCAGTGAATGCCTGCATATATGGCAGCTGCTTATCTTCTGCCATCTTCAAGAATTCGTCTGTCAGTCTATGCTGGTACACGAACTTTACAGGTGTGATCGTAACAGCCTTGAGTGCTGCATCGCCTGCTGGCTTGTCGGCACCTTCTTCAACAATGGAGGCTTCACCGTCCATAGAGAATACAAACTGAGAAGTACCATTGAACGGAATCGGTTCAGATGCACACAACTTTGCCAAAGTGGAGTGACCCTTTACCTTGGAAAACATATCTGTAATGAGGTCAGGTGTAAACAATGCACCTGCTTTTGTTATATTTGTCATAATTTCTTACTCCCCTTTTAAATTTCTAAGCATGTTACGCAAGGAATCTTCCTTGCTTGAGCCCTGCTCACGGCTTGCCAGTGGTTCTGGTCTGTGGCTATTGCCAATTAAGCCTTTCAACATTTCTGCATCCTTTCGGATATCTTCTTCTGTTTCACCAGACAGACGATCAGACATCTCAAACGGCAAGCCCACTTCATGAGCGACCTTAATTTTTACCGAGTTTCTCTCGTATGCCTTGAGCTTTGTCTCTTGTTCCTTGAGCTTGGCGGATGTTGTCGCGGAATCTTCTGCCAGCTTACTGATTTTCTTTTCGTACTCGTCCTTGAGTTTCTGCGTTTCTTCTGCGTTCATGTATCCAACATATGTATCTTTAAGCTTCTGAACGTCTTCAGGGCTTGCATAGTTTGAATACTTTTCTTTTTCTCTTGCCAATCTCTCACCGATGATTGCATCTAACTGTTCTTGTGTTTCAATTGCTTTAAATGACATATAGTCTCCTTTTCCTACGTTTCCGTGTAGTGACGTAAATATCCAAAAAGAGTGGGGTCTCCCACTCTCTTGAATCAATAATAAACTTTTGATTTTCTGCGTTCCTTGGCTGTCTTTGCCTGCCAGAATGCAAAAATCATACTTTCCATGAGGGCAATATCTGAACCCTCTTTGATTGATTGATATCCATAACCGCCATTACTGCCTATCGTACGCTTTGCACAATTACATACTGATTGCTTTAATGACGGCTGATCTGCGTGCAATATAAGCCCATTATCAAGGCTTACCTTGAACAAGTCGTTAGCCGTGATAACTTCTGCCGTCTTCAGTATGAGTGGCGGTTTAAGCCGTGCATCTTTCATCTCATCCGCCAGCAATGTAGACCCGTTGCCATCAACCACAACTCTTTCAACGTCAGCCTGCTTTAAAAAGCGTACAATCCAGTCGTTCCCGTTTCTATGTGGCTGACAATCAATAGATTCTACAAATATTTTTTCGGTTGTCGTTTTAACAGCAATAGACATTGCAACGTTCTCACCGTTAGCACCGAACTTAATACCAACATACAACCTACCTTTAAGTTTTGGAAGTGTTGTGACAAGTCCTTCATCCCATTCTGATTCTGTGATGAATGATTCCAAGTTCTTCTTCGTCCAGTAACCTAAACGCTGAATGTTAAAGTCAAGTGTATCAGAACCGATTTCATCTTTGATAATACGCTCAGTGAAGATCGTACCCAAAGAAGGATTGCACTGATACCATGCCTCGACATCATGCGGATCTGTCATATCGTCAACCGACCATTCCGCCCAGCCTGTATTTTCTGTTTCTCCTGCTAAAGCCTTCTCACGCATATGCTTGAAGACTGTACCAGATGAAACCATTGTAGGCGGTGTACCGCAAAAAACGGTCTGAGGGTTGTGAGATGAGGAAACAACATATTTTAATGTTGATTCTTGGTCATCTTGATACTCCTGTGCCTCGTCTATGATCATAAGGTCAAAGCCTTCACCCAATCCGCCTTTTGATGTTCTTGTTCTGAATGATACTTTTCCATCAGATTCAGGGAATTCTATGGTTTCCAGTCCGTACTGTTTGTGCGCTATATAGTCCTGCTTGTCTTTGTACCCCGCATCTTCTAACAGCTTTAAAAGACGATAAAACGCTGAGCTTGATGTTGGTGTGCGGTGTGCTGTATGCAATACCTTCTCCCCATTGATAAGCCCGTATGCCTCTCGTATCGTAACAACTTCATTTTTACCGTTTCTTCTTGGTACAGAATAGCCAAACTTTGTGTGAACCCACAATTCATCTTCGTTATATGCCAGCATGTCATATATTAGAAGTTTCTGCCAGTCCTGTGCCGTTCTGCCTGACTTCTCATAGATATCAATTGCTTCTTTGCCGTGTGTATTCTCATACGGCAATATAACGGATCTTGTAGGGGTTTGGCTACCTAGTCTTTTAGGTTTTGCCATCTATAACCCCCTCCTTTATCCGTTTCTATTTCCTTGCGGTGCCGCACGCACCTGATAATATTTTGTCATATTCCTCCAAAAGAAAAGCACTCTAGTGAGTGCTGAGTGGTCATGTGATGTACTTATTCTATAAGGTCTACATAAAGAAGTTCCAAATAGTTTTTGCTTCTTCTAAAGTTTCACATATTTTCCTGATTTTAGAATTATCTTGAAGATAATCAATGCCAGCTGGTGTGATCGTGAACTCCCCATTGTCTAAAGCCAATGGGCTTCCTGCTTCCCAGACCTCGTAACCTACTATCTCCACAGGCGTTAATTCGGGCAGTCCCTGCCCTATATTGTTATTTTTTATGCTATTTGTCTTAATCCTTCTTCCAGTATATTCTTTGCCGCATTGATATCCCTGTCATGATTCGTTCCACAGACGGGACATATCCATTCCCTTACTGTCAGATTTTTCGTCTCTGTATTTTGGTATCCACAGACTGAACACAACTGACTACTGGCATAGAAGGTATCTATTTTGACATATTCCCTTCCATTCCATTTTTTGCCATATGTCTCAAACTCTCAATTGAAAATACCAAATTCTCTCCCAATTCTTTCTATATCCTTTTCAAATTCCGCATCAATTTCTGGTGTAGGTGGGAATTTTGATACTTCCTCTGGAGTTGGCATCTTACTATCATCAATAAAATATGGATAATCATCTAGTCCGTGATGCGGTTCACTTTTTAGTTTCTTATCTTTTTTCATATCTTAAAAAGCCCCCCCTCATCAACAATGCCAAAAGTTTTTCAGCCGACACACATTCAATCTTATTTACCCCATATGCGGAATATTTATTTACAGAATCATTATATACTTTTTCTTCGAGTGCAACAATATCATCTCGGCTTTCTAGTTGTAAAAGAATCCCTACCGCCTTTACCGCTTTGGTATGTCTTTGTGCCGTTATTGTTGTACTCAATCACACAATGACATCCCTCATGACGTTGAAACATACCCATAGCAACTGCTTTTTCATACGGTACATTTTTACCGCATCGACCTAAGCACCATTCGCATGATCGGTTATCACTAAGCCCGATGCCATCATAAATTCTGCTTACTGTGATTTTAAAATCATTAGATTGAAATTCTGCGTTTGCCTTCTGTGCATAGTCAACAAACTGATTAGAAGAAAGTTCCGATTTTCTACGTATAGCAGATACCGCTTTTTGATAATCTTCTCCAACAACAAAATTATTAGGAATCAGTTGCCTGTTTGTATTCACTTCTACTGGTTTCAAACCAATACCAAGTGATTCATTGTAGCTCTGCTGTACTTGGTTGACATATTCATTCAGTTTTTTGAAGTATTGCTTGCCTAGCGTGCCATCTTGCAGGGCATGCATAATTGCGTCTATTTGCCCAGGGTACACATCAACGGAAGAATCTACGATGATATCACTAAAGACCGAGGAAAGGGTTCTAGCGTCCTCGTACGTGGCTTTCCCTTCCTCTGCCAGCTTATACAACCTCTTCAACTTCTTATTTTTTTCTACTTGGGTTCTAAACTTCCCCCAAATAGTTTTTAAATCGTCAGTATTCATTATTACCGCCATCTAATCCTGTTAGCTCTCTGAGATTTTCTTCATTGAAATATCCTGGTACTGCTTGGTTGATCTTGATAGCTGCGTCACCGATCGCACCGATCGCACCTGCATCAGGTTCAAAGATTGGTTCCCATGTTGGCTTGGTCATGTAAACCTGATTTCGCTTATATGGAATACCATCACGCAGACAAGCACCAAGATATCCAGCATTTAAGAAACCAATTCCAAAAGATCGCTGTGCTTTGCGTGCTTCTAGTCTCAATGATTCATGAGATGCCTTGATTGATTCTGCACTAGAGGGATTGCTCTGCGTGAATCCAAGGTCATCAATTGTCAATCCAGTTTCACCAGCAAACAAAGATGCTTGTGCTTTGATCTCGTCAAGATAAGGTGTCATGGAAGATTGGTTAAACTGACCAACAGACGGCTTGTCTCCGTCCTCATCTTTATCCAGCCTTAGAAAGCTGGACATCCTAGCGCGTTCCTGCGACATTTCTATATCAGGCGATGTACCCAGTAAATACTTCTGAGGGAATGCATACACCTCTGAACAGATATACATGTTCACCAGTGTATCCGCTGTATTATCTTGATACTTCATGCACGATCTAGAGATTCTCGAATGACCGAATGGTCTCTTTGCGTCTGGTCTGTATACGATTGGCACAAGTAATGGATAAGGTGCTGCATGTTCTACCACATATGGTTCCGTGTCTTTCTTGTATATCGTTGTTCTAAATGGCTCGAAATACAATTCTGTTAATGGGTTACCCTTGTCATCACGTTCAAGAACTGCATAACCTTCTGTAAGCATTCCAGTGATCTCATCCATGATACCTGTAGCATTACCACCATCAATAACTTGTAAACGTGGGAAACCGTCAGCATCAGAAGAAATATAGATAAAATCACAAGAAGAGATCAGTGCGCCAAGGATAGCGGAATCACAAAGTACATCCATGTTGTTCATCTGATAGATTCCTAACATGTCGAAATTGTCATGTGAGAATCCTCTAAGCTGCAGACGGTCAGCCAGTGCATTAACTGCCTTTGTGCACCATCCAAGTTTTGGAGAGAACTTATATAACATCTCTGACGGCACAAACAAGTTGCGGTTTACGTGGGATTCCTTCATGTCATAGTATCTATATCTTGTTTCTACCCTAGCACGCTTACATGCTAATTTTCTTTTTAGATAATTTGGTCCCTTTGCCATGGGTTAACTCCTTTCAGGTATAAAAAAAACCGTCTTTTTAAAAACGGTACATATTTTCAGCGAGATATTTTCGCAGTGAGTGCGTGGTTGTGACCCTTGCCCACTTTGGGGTACCATAGCCCCCCTTTTTATGGGCGGTACGTCTTCCAGTCCATTGACTGAGGCAACACCCTGTTATTGATCGTTTCATCTGTTTTAAAGACCACTTTAACGCCCTTATCTGCTTTCTTTCGATTGCATGCAAGATGTGCCAGTTGCAAGTTCTCTATGTCGCTTGGGTGTCCACCCTTTGCAATCGGTATGATGTGGTCAATCGTTGGGCTCATTGGGTCAGGGAACTTCAAAGAGAAGTCAACTGGCCTACCACACAATGCACATACGGATTGTGTTGCATAGATCCGCTTTTTGTTCTTATCGAATGTGGCTCTATGGGTTCCGTCTTTATCTGGTCTGTATCGATTTGATGTTGCCATATAACCTCCTGCCACATTGCATGAAAAAGAAAAGCACCCAGCGTATTGCTAGATGCTAGTGACCACATTACTTCTTTACTTCTTCTGTGAACTCCTTCATAAGTTCACTGATCTTTGCTGATTGACTTACACCAGCAAGTGCACAAGCTTCAGCAAACTCATCGGCTAGCTGTCGCTTTATCTTAAAACCTTTGGTCATCCAGCCTGCTTTCTTCTGGTACTTCTCTGATGCTATTGTTTGTGGAGCCGGATTACCTTTTGGCATGTTTACCCCTCCACTTCTGATATATTTTTTTTTCAACTAATCCAGCAATCACTGCAACTACAACTGCTACAATTATTTCTATTCCCATAGTTTTACACAGATGAACAATCGTGTTATATTTTATTTAACAAGAGAGGTTTTATCCCCTCTTGCCTTTCATTATTTTGTGATTAGTCAAGTAATAATTCCGGCTATCACTCCAGAAACAACTCCTGTGATTGCTTGAACCAGCACTTCAATCCAATCTATGGAGTTTTTCTTTTTCTTTCGTTTCTTGCTCACCTGTATCTCACCTCCTTATAAGTATATAACATCATATGGTTTACCATATGTCAATACTTAATTGAAGGTTTAGTAAAACAATTTGGAAACATAAAAAGTTGAGGCATGTTTTAAATCACCCCAACTTTTACTCTATCAGTTTAGCACATTTAAAGTGAACGCAGTTGAACACTTTAAATATTTTTGTAGTATTTAAATCTTCTGTTGAAGTAAGCTCTAGCAGACATTGAACCTTCATAGTTCCATAGCCTGTTAGCCGTTTCCACCCATGATAAACCGTCGAAAAAGTGGTATCTAACAATCGCCCTAAAATCAGGATCATCAATCTTATCCAACCAGCGTTGAATGTCCGCCAACTGTCTTACTGCTTTGTCTAGTGCATCGTTGTATTCATCTTCTAATTCTAACAGCTTGTAAAATGCTTGGCTTGTTGGATTTGAAGGGGTATTTCCATGCGATCCAGTGCTAACCAAAGCAGGCGACCTATAAGTATTGTATAACTCATCATGTCGCTTTCTGAGCTCAACAACTTCCCTTCTGAGGGCACGGCAATTGTACAATGATTCCTTGTTCATCAATAACTTATGTCTCCTTTATTAGTAAATTATACCAGTTAAAATAGTCTATAAATTACATCAAAAGAATGCAAAAAAGCATTTCATATCTAACTACATAGTAGTGTAATATAAGAGCAGAAAGGATCGTGATTAAAATACCCAAAAAAACAAGCGATAAAAACAAGCGATAAAAACAAGCGATAAATTATTGGATACTTTTGTATTTTGTTTCGTTTGCAAATAGTATTATTTACTCCTAGATAAACATCTTTTCAAGCAATGACTTTTTAACATTTTTTAATAATTCAAGCTTACGTTGATGAAGGGTGATAAGGTTGTCGAGTCCCTTGAAAAAGCTAC
>CAUWCC010000016.1:0-31082 GCA_963556805.1 uncultured Bulleidia sp.
CACCATATGAAGTCTACTATTCAACTGTGTTGCAATTGGCTTGACAATTCGGGACAAAAAAGCTGCTTGTTACAGCAGCCTAGAACCATTCTTTGATCTTATGACCATCTTTTGCCCCTTTATGATACAGATCTTTTATCGCTTGTTTATCTTTCTTCAATGTCTTCATTCCTTCAATATCATCTGGGGCAATGATCATTACTTTCCCTTCTTTTTCCAACTCTTCAGCAGCTGCCAATTGACAATCATATACCCTAGAACGTTCTCTAAGATCTGCTGCAATCTTAGGATACCCCTTTACCAGCATACTAAGTTTCTTATCATTCTTCTCTGTATGATGCGGTCCTCTCGGTCTTGTCAAAATGATAACGACTTTATCACAACCATGTGCAAATGCTCTTTCATACGGAATAGGATCTGAAAGACCACCATCAAAGTAAGGCCGTCCATCGATTTTCCATGGTTTTGCCGCAACTGGAACACAGCATGATGCCATAAACACATCATAGTGATCCTGTTTCAGATCATACTTTGAAAAATACTTAGCTTTTCCAGTTATACCATCCGTAGCCACAATCTCAAATACAGCAGGATCTTGTAGGATAGCAGGATAGTTCAAAGGATTCTCACCACCAACATTGGACAAAGTCCCATAGATATACGGCAGATTGATATAACTACCATGTTTCACCATCTCATATAAACTTGCATATGATCTTCTGAATGCATATTCTGTATAAAACTTATAATTACGCCGAAACTGCTTGGCAAAATACGAAGCAATATTTGCAGAACCAGCACTCACACCGATTCCGCAGTCAAAATGGATATGTTCTGACAAACAGTAATCCAACACTCCTGCTCCATATGAAGCACGATAACCACCGCCTACATCAACAACACCGATCTTCATATACCAACACCCCCTTCTACTATTTCTTATCTACATCGATCCGATGGATCTTCATATGCTGATTCACTGCCTCACCCACCAAACAATAGATCACTGAAAATAACGGTACTCCTAAGAACATACCGACAATACCAAATAAAGAACCACCTGTAATGATTGCAAACATGACCCACAATGCCGGTAAGCCAAGTGAATCACCAAGGATATGCGGTGCCACAACATTGCCATCGATCTGCTGCAGGATCAAGATGAATACAACAAACTCCAATGCAGCAAATGGTTTTACCAACAGCAAAATGATGGAACATGGTACGGCCCCAATAAACGGTCCAAAGATCGGGATCATGTTCGTTACACCGACCACAAATCCAATCAATACTGCATATGGGATCTTCAATATCGTACATCCAAACCAGCATACAAAGCCTACTACCAAGGAATCCATTGCTTGTCCAAATACAAAACGATTAAACATCTTACCTGTCAAACGTCCTACAAACATGACCTGATCCCCATGTTCTTCAGATAGTAATGTATACAACAGTTTTTTCAGCTGTCTCACAAATTTTTCTTCATCTGTCAAAAGATAGATCGTAATGATAAGACCAATAAAGAAATTGATAATATTCTGTACAACAGATACAGAATACGAAACAATCGCTGAAATGCCGCCTTGTGCTCCTAATAGCCATTGATATAGATCATTACTTGCGGATAATACCAACTTCTGCAAAGAAGCAGTTACCTCCGGATCTGTTAAATGGATCGACGTAATCAAACGATTCAAGGAATTAAAGTATGTATCCATATTGGCAATAAAACCTGATATGCTGTCAGCTAATTGCGGTATCAATACTGCAAAGAAACTCACAAAACACAACACAAAGACGATCATTGTCAAGCCTGCTGCCACCTTACGCTTTATCCGTTGTTTCCACTTTACCTTTCCTAACAATTTTTTCTCGATCGTATTACGCAGTGGCTGTAGGATCACCGCAAACAAGATACCTAACAAAAATGGCATCAATGTTCCTAAGAAACTTCCGAACATTGCAAAAATAGGTTTTAAGTGCGTGCATACAAGGTAGAATAGGACAACCAAGATTCCAGATATCGTAAATACTGTGACACCATTTCTAATGTTGTGATCAATATCGAATTTCATAAATACACTCCAATCATATTCTCATTTTACACTATCTAAGAGAGCACTATCTTTAACATTTGATTAGGATTGTAAAACTTACACGCAACGGTTTTGATCAAATGTTGGATATCCAACAAAATATGACGAAAGACATACACAATTTGCATTTTATATATAAAGTCTGCTTGACCATAGCGCTCTGTAATGCTTTAATACTCATGTCTTTTATCAAGAATGGGCGAGAGAGTCAGTTCTATGACCCCATACCAGCCTACCTTTGAGGGCAAGGTGGTACAGCTGACAACGATAAAGAAAGAGATCGTTAGTTACCTCTTTCCGTGTGTCGTTAAAAAGACAAACAAAGAAAGGGGTTTTTATTATGACAAAAAGATTTTTTACATCTGAATCCGTTACAAGCGGACATCCTGACAAGGTCTGCGATTTGATTGCTGACTCTATCCTTGACGAGGCTCTTCGTCAAGATCCAAATTCCCACATGGCTGTAGAAGCAACTATTAAGGATGATTTGATCCTTGTATATGGCGAAGCTGGTACAAAGGCTGATATCGATTACGAAAAGATTGCTTTGGGTGTCATGAAGGAGATCGGCTATAACGAGGATTATCATGTGCTTGTTAAGGTCAACACACAGTCTGCCGAGATCAACAATGCAGTGGCTCATGATACGATCTCTGCTGGTGACCAGGGCATTATGTTCGGTTATGCAGATGATGAAACAGAAGATCTCATGCCGTTTGCGATTGACTGTGCACACAAGCTGGCTGCTAAGCTGGAAGAAGTTCGTCGTCAGGATGATAGATTGAGACCAGACGGCAAGACGCAGGTCACAGTAGAATACGATGATGGTAAGTTGACAAGAGTTGATACGATCGTTGTTTCTACCCAGCATACAGAAGCTATCACACAGGATGAACTGCATGCTTTGATCATGGAAAAGGTCATCAAGCCGGTCGTAGATGCTTCTTTGATCGATGAAAACACAAAGTATCTCATCAATCCATCTGGTTCCTTTATTCTTGGCGGAAGCTGGGGTGACTCTGGCACAACAGGTAGAAAGATTGTTGTAGATACATATGGCGGTTATGCTCCTATCGGCGGCGGCTGCTTCTCTTCGAAGGACCCGACAAAGGTTGACCGCTCTGCCGCTTACTATGCAAGATATGTATGCCGTAATATTGTTGCAAATGGTCTTGCACATAAGTGCCAGTTAGAACTGTCTTATGCAATCGGTGAACCTAGACCATTGAGCATCACGATCGATACATTTGGTACATCCAAGTATAGTGATGAAGAACTTCTTGCTATTGTAAACAAGAACTTTGACTTCTCTGTATCTAACATCATCCATGAGCTTGATCTGCAAAGACCGATCTACCGTACAACAACAAACTACGGTCATTTCGGTAGAGCTGGTCTGCCTTGGGAAGGTTTCAAGAAACTTGTATTCTAATGAGTTAGAACATCTCTTCGGAGATGTTTTTTTTAAGAAATAGACTACAATGTAGTCATGAAATATAAAATCATGACATTCAACCTGTTGATCAATCACATCTATGACTTCGGACGCAGCAGGTTTACAACAAGAAGTGCTTCGATCTTAAAGCTGATCGAACAAGAAAAGCCCGATATTATTGGTGTTCAAGAACTTACACCTTTCTCCCAAAAACACCTGGCACCTCTCTATGAGACCTATGCAATGACAGGCCGCTACCGTCGTACAAATAAACGTTTCTTTAATGAAAGCAATGCAATATTTTACCGGAAAGATAAATTTGATCTGTTGGATAGTAAAACATTTTGGTTATCTAAGACGCCATATGTACCAGCCAGTAAATTTATAACTTCCATCTTCCCACGCATTGCAGTATTTGCTGTATTGCAGGACAAAAAGACAAAGGATATCTTTACGATAATCAATCTACATCTCGATCATGGTCGCGAAACGATCCGTACAGCACAGACAAAGGCTTTGATCGATCTAGCTAAACAACGGATGCAAGGTTCTTTTACCGTTGTAACAGGTGACTTTAATACCGATCCTGATTCCAAGGCAATTCAAGCAATGCAGGAAAATGGTTTTTATGATCTTGCGACAAATGCATTAGGTACAACACTGCGCGGTAAGGTATCTACTTTGGCACATCATAACCGTCCAATCGATCATATTCTGATCTCTGGAAATATTAAGGGAAAATCATGTGTGGTGCATAAAGAATGTTATGACGGTATCTATCCTAGTGATCATTGGCCGTTATCTGCTGTCCTTGTCACAAAATGATGTTACAGGGTACAAGGATTTACTTTTTCGGTATGATATAAAAATATTGCGTATTCTATGCAAATTTTAATTTTGTGAGCCTTTACATGCATTGCCACGATCAACACACGTGGTACTATCATAGTGGAGGTTATTTTATGGCAGAAGTAATTACTTTTAACGAAGATCTGGAGGTCTTCCAGAACATTATCATCGTCTATATGGACGAGAACAAGAACCGTTATATTGGTAATACATATTACTACAACGGCAGAGGTTCCAATTGTGACTATTTAAGCGTGATGTACAGAGATCAGCTTCCTGAGGGGATGGAAGTTGTACAGGGATGGAATTGGTTAGATGATAACTCTGCTAGAATCGCATTGATTCCAGAAGAAAATATGCGTGTTGGTGTTGAAGATTTCTTGGCTGCCCACAACTTGAAGAAGGATTGGAAGACATTGGAATATCATGTAATTGAAGACTATACAGGTATTCATAATTATCTTATCTCTCACCCGCTGCAGCCAAATCAGATCCTAGGTTTTGGTATCAGAAAGTAAACAAGAGCTTCTTTTCACGAAGCTCTTTTTTCATATCATGACCGATGTTTCCCGATGAATACAGAACCATAGTTTTGTACCGTCTCCCTCTGGATCTGGTTCTATTTCTTCCATACGTAATGGTTCATATCCGATCTTTTTTGCTATTTCTGCATTTAAAAGTCTTACCGGCTCATCTTGTTCAAAGGAATAGATATATGGCTTATCTGGTGTATCCGGCCCATAACAAGCAACATCAGGATCCATAGCAAAGATCGAAGCCAACTCAACCATGCCTGTCTGTTTTCGCAAGGTAAATGCCCTGGCCATTGCGTCCATCTCACGCAAAATACCTTGTCTTCTATATGTCCTTGTTACATATGCATTTGTATACAGCAAAGCTTCTCCAACAAAGTATCTGCCATCCCCTTTTTTACAGAATGGGTAATCTAATTCTGGATGCAGCATTTCATTTAAAATATCATGTTCTAGATACATCCAATCAGATTCTTCTGACATCTCATCATAAAACGATATGCTGTTCATCAACACATTCTGACTGCAATGCACTGCTGCAAGATCTGCTATGATCACTTTACCCTCAAACACGAGCAGAACGATCCGTTCATACTCTTTTTCTGGCCATGCAAAGATCAGATATACATACCGTCCATGTTGTTTTTCCAACCACATATCTTTATGTATTTGATAATAAGTAAGCATTTCATCGATTGGATGCGGAATATGTTTTTCTAGTTTCTTCAACCCGATCCGTAATAAATCTTCTCTTGTATTCATATTTACTATGTTACTTGTTTTTTAGGTATTAGAAAAGGACCCTCTTATGAGAGTCCCTTTGCTATCTATGTTTTACTGCAAAGCAGCACGGCAACGCGGGCAGAGACCTTCTTCATCTGCCTCTGTGCTATAGTTCCAACATCTTGGACACTTTACCCCTTCTGCCTTATTTACCTTTACACTTACCTCATCTGCTGTGGAAAGTTCTGTATGGGAAACGATTAACCACTGACTGATCTTGTCACCAAGCTGAGAGTTGAGCAATTCTGCAACATCTTCCGGGGCAGCCAAAGAAATAGCTGCTTCCTGATTGGACTTGATCAACTTCTCATTTCTTGCGTCTTCCAAACACTTGAGAACAACGCTGCGAACTTCCAACATCTTCTTGCCTTCTGCTCTTACTGCATCAGCATTCTCATATGCTTCATCAGCTGGGAACTCTGTGTTATGAACAGACTTTTCGCTATCATCTGTAAAGTGCTGCCATACTTCTTCCATTGTATAGACAAGGAATGGAGCCCACATCTTAACAAGCTTATCCAAAGCAGTCCAGTAAACTGTCTGTACCTGTCTTCTTCTATGATCATCTTTCTTTTCGCAATACAAGATATCCTTTGTGAAATCACAGTAATAGGAAGAAAGTTCATTTACCATGAAATTCATCAATTCCTTATTTGCAGCAACGAAGTCATACTTCAATACATCTTCCTTAACTGCCTTAACTACATCATTCAGAACTACAAGAACATACTGATCGACTGTTTCCAAATCATTGTATGCGACCATATCCTTCTTTGGATCGAAATCACTTGCGTCTACATTACCAAGCAAGAAACGGAATGTATTTCTGATCTTTCTATACTGGTCAGATACCTGCTTAATGTTGCTAGGACCAAGCTTCAAATCCTGCTTGAAGTCAGATACCATTGCCCAAAGACGGAAAATATCAGCACCGTTCTTCTCAATGATATCCATCGGGTTTACAACATTACCAACAGACTTAGACATCTTTTCACCCTTGGAGTCTACGACATAACCATGGGAAAGAACTTCTTTATATGGAGCACTGCCTGTAACAGCTGTGCTTACGATCAAAGAGCTGTTAAACCAACCTCTATACTGGTCAGAACCCTCAAAGTAGAGATCGCATGGGAAGTTAAGATCACGTGCTTCCAGTTCTCTCCAAGAAGAACCAGAGTCAAACCAAACATCCATGATATCTGTTTCCTTTGTGAAGATACCATTTGGAGACTTCTCATTTGTATAGCCTTCCGGCAAGAGATCCTTCACATCTCTTTCAAACCAAACATTAGAACCATATTCTGCAAACAGGTCTGCTACATGGCCAAATACTTCTTTTTCCATTACCGGAGAACCATCTTCACAATAGAAGATCGGAATCGGTACACCCCAAAGTCTCTGTCTAGAAATACACCAATCCCCTCTATCTTGGATCATATTATGCATTCTCTTCTGTCCGAAGGAATTATGCCACTTGACCTTATTATCGATCTGATCAAGAAGTTCTGTCTTGATCTTATCAATAGAGCAGAACCACTGCTTTACAGCACGGAAGATGACCTTCTTCTTCAAACGATCATCGTGCGGGTAGCTATGTGTGATGTTCTCTACGCATAACAAGATACCCTTTTCAGACATATCATGAATGACAGCTTTAGAACAGTCTTCAAAGAACATGCCTTCATATTTACCAGCTTCTTCGTTCATATTACCAGAAGCATCTACTGTATTGATCGGTGCAATACCATATTTAGAGCATACGATAAAGTCGTCCATACCATGACCACCGGCTGTATGTACAACACCAGTACCATCTTCATCTGTTACATGGCTGCCAAGCAATACTGGGCATTCCTTATCAAGAACAGCATGGTGATATGTGATTCCTTCCAGTTCTCTGCCCTTGAAAGTACGAAGAACTCCCTGATTTTCAAGACCAAACTTTTCCAAAAGTTTATCTGCGAACTGTGCCAAGAAGATCAACTTACCCTTTGCTGTCTGTACTTCTGCATATTCAAACTGTTCGTTCATACATACAGCTTCATTAGCCGGGATTGTCCAAGGTGTCGTTGTCCAAATAACAAAGTAATCATCACTATCAAGGATACCCTTACCATCTGCAACCTGGAAAGCAAGATAGATCGTTGCATCCTTAACATCTTTATAAACGATCTCAGAATCAGCTACAGCCGTTTCATTGAATGGAGACCAGTATACAGGCTTAAGCCCCTGGAAGATTAAACCGTCTAAAACCATCTTTTCGAAGTTACGAACTTGCCTTGCCTCAAATTCTTTTGTCAAAGTGATGTATGGATGATCATAATCCGCAATCTGACCAAGTCTTTTTTCTGTAGACATCTGCTGTGCAATCTGTTCGTGTGCATATTCATCACACTTACGACGGAAGTCAGCAGAACTCAACTTCTTACGATCAACACCAAGCTTTTGAATCGCATTCTCGATCGGCAGACCATGTGTATCCCAACCTGGGAAGAATGGTGTATAATAACCGCTCATAGCATGTGTACGATTGATAAAGTCCTTGATCACACGGTTCATCGCCGTACCTGCATGCAGATTTCCATTTGCATATGGAGGTCCATCGTGCAGGACAAATGCTTTCTGTCCCTTGTGATGCTGCAAAAGATCCTGATAATAGTTGTTCTCTTCCCACTGCTTCAGAATTCCTGGTTCTTTCTTCGGCAGGTTGCCGCGCATCTCGAATGATGTCTGCGGCATGTGCAATGTGCTCTTGTAATCCATTTTGCTTTCTCCTTTTAAAATAAAAAACGTCCTTATCTCTAAGGACGTCGAAAACGCGGTACCACCTTAGTTCACAGTATAACTGTGCCCTTGTTTATTCTTTAACGCAGAACATACGATTGCTCACAGGTGATGTCTTACATCTACACTTCACATCTGCTTTCACCAAATGCAGACTCTCTCAAGATCCATGTAGAGAAGCGCGTCCTGATCAACGCATTCTCTTATCGGCTTCATCCAGCCACCTTGTATCTGGAAGATCTGGAACTTCAAAATGATCCAACTGATCTTTCAGATCATCCAGCTCATGATACATATCTTTCTTTACAGCCTTTGCTTGATTCGAAAGTTCATCCAGATTCTTCAAGATCATCTGTGATGTTTCTATTGCTTCATGTATGAGCTGATCAGCATTCCTTTTAGCATTGGAGATAATGTCATTTGCTTCACGCAACGACAACCTGGCAATATCATCTGCCTGTGCCTGCTTTGCTTCTATGGAAGAAGACATATCCTGACATTTTCTTTCTAAAGCCGATATCCGATCTTGGTATTCAGTTAACTGTTGTTGATACAACACGATCCTTTTCTCAAGGTCATCTACCTGGGCAGCATATTTTTCAACAGCATCATCAACGGCAAATCGGTCATATCCATTTTTCATCACACGAAATGTCGGCCTTTTTGCTGTCAAAATGATCACCCCTTAAATGTACTGCCGGAACACTGCTGCGATCCGTCCATTACGTGTCGTCCTGTCATAACCAATATAAACAAAACGACCGATCCCTCTGATCGAAATCGCAACGTTATTATTGCACACTTCATCAGGCTCTTCAAGCACCACATGATCGACTTGAACCATTCCCTGCCGAATCATATCCTTTGCCTGCGATCTAGAACAATGTGATAAAGCGGCTACAACTGCATCTGCTCTCTCACTTGCCATTACAACTCGTACTTCTTTTGTATTGAATACTTGTATTGGACAGTGATCCAACACTTCAAAAGAAACACTTAACTGATTCACACGAATTAAGTTAGAAGTGAGAAAAGGTGCCATATCTTCCGTGGTATAAATATATATATGGTCATCCTTTACCCATAGATCACCAGCAGCACTACGTTCTATCTGTAAATGCATCAATGCCCCAAGAACATCACGATGACTGATCTTGCGGAAACGTTGATCGATCTTAGCTCCTATGCATACAACATCAGACCATGTATCATCTTCATCATATGTAAAAATAATCTTCTTACGCTGGGCTCCTTGATAACCACCATCGTAATGAATATATGGTCCTACTGGAAATATCTTCTGCATAACAGCTTGTTCTTCTTCATTTAGAAAAGAAGAGCATGTATGGGTATGCCATCTCTCGCTCTTCTCTTGCAAATCTTTCAAATGTGCTGCTAATGATGTATAAGGATCACGATCATTCTTCATCATTTGTAACATTGATCTCGCCGCTTACTGTTACATTCTGCGGTGCACATAAGATCACATTATGACCGATCTTCTGGATAGAACCATCCAATGCAAAGACAACACCTGTCAAGAAGTCGATCGTACGCTGGGCGAAATCCCTCGGCAGTCTATGCAGATTTACAACTGCAGCATGCTTTGCCTTCAAATGACGTGCAATCTCTTCACACTCTTCAAATGCTCGAGGTTCAAACAATGACATAGAAGCATTATCTGGGATATTGCTTACTGTCGATGCCTTAGTTTCATAAGAACTAATCGGCTTTACCTCGCTCTCTCTGTATTCCAACTGCTCGCCCTCATCATCTTCATCTTCATCAACTGGTGCAATGAAGTTCTTCAACCTATCGAATGCCATATCTACAACCTCCACTCATATGTTTTATTATAACACATGAGATTTTTTTCATTCAACGCAACTTATACAAAAAGCAGATCCTGAATAAAGACCTGCTTTTAAATCTTTTAATTAAAGAGAATCTACAACTTCCTGTGTCAACTTCGGCAGCAATGCCATAGCAAGATCGATCGCTGCTTCATAATCACAATACTTCATGATGCAGCTGCAGTTATGGATATAACGTACTGGAACACCAATGACGATAGCTGGAACACCATATTCCTGATTAATCATAGCGCCATTTGTACCACCGCCCTTACGAACAGATTCCTGTACTGGAATACCATTCTCACGAGCTGTATCCAAAGCAAGCTTTTGGAAACGCCAATTCGTGATCATGGAAACATCCATATGTCTCAACATAACACCCTTGCCCATAGCAGCTTGTACCATATAACCTTCAGAGAAAGTATCATCTGCCGGACAGCCTTCGAAGCAGATCATGACATCTGGACGCAATGCACGTGCATTACACTTCACACCGCGCTCACCTACTTCTTCCTGTACAGAGAAGCTTGCCCCGACGCGGCATGGCAGATCCATATCTTTGATCCTATTCATGACTTCTATCTGAGCAGCTACACCAATACGATCATCAAAAGCTTTACCAAAAAAAACGCCTCTTTCTTCATCCATATAACATGACGTACATGGAACAGCTGGGGAACCGATGTGGATCCCTAAAGCTTCTGTTTCTTCCTTGCTGGATGTACCGCAATCCAAGACAAGATCATCGATCGTTACTGTGTGGGAACGATCAGAAGCACTCATAAAATGCGGCGGTTTAGCAGCTACAACTGCCTTTACCAATTTACCTGCATCAGTGCGGATCATGAATTCCTGTGCTCCCAAAGACTGTGCCTGCATTCCGCCTAATGTTAAAATACGCATCGTACCATTCGGCTTGATTGCGTGCACGATCAGTCCCACTTCATCCATATGGGCATCCAGCATGACCATCGGCCCATTGCCTTCGTTCACACAGCGAACATTGCGCATATGATCTTCTACCGTGTTGTATGCAGAGAGTTCTTGTCTTACAAATGCTGCTGCATCGTCTTCGAACCCAGATGGTGCAAACATGTTAGAAAGCGTGATGATACGCTCTTTCTCACTCATTGACATTCTGTTTCTCCTTATTGGCCTTAATGACCTTCATACGAGAGAATTCTTCTCTCTCCTTCTCTTCCAGATCTGCTGTCATTGTGCGGATCTGTTCTTCATAGCGAGGAATCACGATATTCTTCAAAGCATTTGCTCTTTTTTGCGTAGTAGAGATGGCATGTGCCAAGCGATAGACAGTATTGTCTACCTCCGCCAATGTCATCGTGATATCCTTCACCTTCTGAAACGCAAAGTACGCTTCATCGATACGGGAATTCGATTCCCTAAGTCCATAAGGGATCGTATCCGCATCTTCTTTATTATATACAACTTTCGGTACTTCTACACCCATAACAGAGCGATATGTCACATGAATAGAACGATCCTGCTTGATCTCCTTAGCAACATTGTCAATGATACCAGAATACATATTTGCCTGCTGCAAAAGATAATATGCAGAAGAATATGCATCTGATATTTCATCTCGCAAAGCTTTGACCTTGTCAATTTCTGACATCATTTCACGTACGAGAATATTTCTCTTACGATCCATCAACTCATAACCATTCTTGGCTAGAGCAAGTGACTTTCTTGCTTTGATCAGATTTCCTTTTGTTGCAGGAATGTTGGCCATTTATGCTTCCTCCTGCTGCAAGATAAGGCTGATCGTACGTTCAGCATGCTCTGGATCATAGTTCTCCTTGATCAACTGCGGATCAAGACGATCAAGAGCAGATACTGGCAGAGTCGATAACAATGCCCAGCCGAGATTCAATGTTTCCTGAATCGAACGATTGGTACGTGTACCTTGGCCAATGAAGATGCTTTCAAAACGACGGCCGAATTCCATGTACTTCTTATCCATCTCAGATAACTCATCTTCACCAATAACAGAAGCCAAAGATCTTGCATCTTGTACCTTGGCATAAGAAGCAAACAACTGATTGGCAACATCCTGATGATCTTTTCTTGTATAACCTTCACCAATACCGTCTTTCATCAAACGGGACAAAGAGGCAAGGATACCAATCGGAGGATTGATACCTTTCAAGTAAAGATCACGATCCAAAACGATCTGTCCTTCCGTGATATAGCCTGTCAAGTCAGGTACAGGATGTGTAATATCATCATTTGGCATCGTCAAGATCGGGATCTGCGTGACAGAACCTTTGCCACCTCTTACAATGCCTGCTCTTTCATACAACTCTGCCAAATCACTGTACAAATAGCCAGGATAACCCTTACGAGAAGGGATCTCACCCTTACTGGAAGAGAACTCACGAACTGCTTCGCAATAAGATGTCATATCTGTCAAGATAACCAAGACGTTCATGTCGCATTCATAGGCAAGATATTCAGCAGCTGTCAAAGCACAGCGTGGTGTCATCATTCTTTCAATGATAGGATCATCTGAAAGATTAACATACATGACGACCTTTTCCATAACACCTGTCTCTTCGAAAGATCTCTTAAACAGATCTGCAACGTCATTTTTAACACCCATTGCCCCAAAAACAATACAGAAATTCTCTGCATCTTCACCAGTCAGCTTTGCCTGACGTACAATCTGGATTGCAAGCTGATCATGCGGCAGACCAGAACCTGAGAAGATCGGCAGTTTCTGACCACGGATCAAGGTATTCAAACCATCAATACTAGAAATACCTGTTTGAATATAGTTACGTGGATAAACACGGGAAACCGGATTTAACGGCTTACCATTTACATCTTCAAACTTTTCAGGATATACATCCCCCAATCCATCAATCGGGGCACCGATACCATTGAAAGTACGTCCCAAGATCTCTTTTGAAAGACCTAAGACCATAGGATGACCGAGAAGTTTTGTCTTCACATTCACCTTAGACATTCCATCTGTACCTTGGAATACCTGGATAATAGCTTTTTCCCCTTCGATCTCAACTACACGACCGATCCTTTCTGATCCATCCTGCAGTTGAATGCTGACCATTTCCTCATTAGAAACGTTTTTTACATGATCGAGGGCGATCAGCGAACCCTTAATATCGCTAAGACCTAATAACTGAAGGCTCATGAATGCCCTCCTTTCTATTCAATACCATCCAATGCTTCATCGATCTTGGCTGGATACGCATCCAACATTTCCAGCTTATCGTTTGGAACATCATATTTAATGGAAATAACTTTTTCGAAGATACCTGTCTTTGTGATCAAAGATACTGGGATCTTTTTCTTAATGACACGTTCGCATGCTGTTTTCAAGTAATCAATGACTTTCAACATCTTATACTGCTTTCCCATAGGCACGGAGGTATCGTCCTTATGGAACGCATTCTGCTGCAAGAAGCCAACGCGGATGACACGGGCGATTTCCAATGTCAGCTTCTGATCTTCCGGCAAAACATCCGAGCCGATCAGTTTTACTACTTCCATCAAATTGTTTTCTTCATGCAGAATTGCCTGCATTTCAGCACGTAGATCCAAAAAATCACGGGCTACATTTTGGCTGTACCAATGTGAGAGATCATCTGTGTATTCAGAATAACTATCTGTCCAGTTCATAGATGGATAGTGCCTTGCATAAGCAAGTGCTTTATCCAAAGCCCAAAAGCACCTAACAAATCTCTTTGTGTTTGCTGTAACTGGTTCAGAGAAGTCACCACCCTGTGGTGATACAGCACCGATCAATGTAACCGAACCTTTATCACCACCAAGTGTCTTAACATAGCCGGCACGTTCATAGAACTGGGCAATACGGCTTGGCAGATATGCTGGGAAGCCTTCTTCTGCTGGCATTTCTTCCAAACGACCAGAGATCTCACGCAATGCTTCTGCCCAACGTGATGTTGAGTCGGCCATCAAAGCAACATGATATCCCATATCACGGTAATATTCCGCAATCGTTACACCTGTATAAATACTAGCTTCACGTGCTGCAACTGGCATGTTAGAAGTGTTGGCGATCAATACTGTACGATCCAGCAAAGGCTTACCAGACTTCGGATCTGTCAACTCTGTAAATTCCTCCAAAGCCTGTGTCATCTCATTACCACGTTCACCACAACCTACATATACGATGATATCGGCATCACACCACTTAGCGATCTGATGCTGCATCATTGTCTTACCAGCACCAAAGCCGCCTGGCAAAGCACTAGAGCCACCTTTTGCAATCGGAAACATAGTATCAACGACACGCTGTCCAGTGATCAACGGCATGGAGATCGGTTCTCTTTCCGCAATTGGACGTGGATTACGGATCGGCCACTGCTGCTTCAACGTAACTTCTGTTTCTTTACCCGTTGTTTCATCCTTGACAACAGCCAATACATCATTAACAGTATACGAACCGCTCTTAACCGCACGTACGACTTTACCATGCACACCATATGGGATCATCGAACGATGCTCGATCAAAGAAGTCTCTGGACAAGTCGCAAAGATCTGTCCTGTAGTCACCACATCACCATCCGTGACCTTCATTGTGACATCCCACTTCTTCTCCACGTCGATCGACGGAACAGATTTACCCTCTGTGATAAAAGCACCCTGCTCTTCAGCAATCTTCTCCAATGGTCTTTCAATACCATCGTATATATTTCTCAAGATACCAGGTCCCAATGTCGCATTCAACAAACTGCCTGAACCTACTACTGGTTCCCCAGGTCGTAATCCAGTTGTTGATTCATAAACCTGGATCATTGTACGATCAGTGTCGATACGGATCACTTCACCAAGAAGTTTCTTTTCACCAACATAGACCATTTCTCTCATAGCCAAAGATCCTGCATTCAATACAGAGATAATGGATCCATTGATAGAATAGATTTTTTCACTCATGCCTGATCCCCGCTTTCTACAATACGGAATCCAGAATGATTGCGGAACCACTCAATTTGATCATCTAATCTTTCTTCCAGCACACAACTGTATTCAAGACCCTGTTCCACATCTCGGTATAAGAAACCGCCGATTCCTAGATATTTCTCTTCTACTTTGTTATGAAGACCTGCTTTGTTGAGAACTTTTCTCATCAGGTCACAATGTTCTGGACGGCAAAGGAATACACCTTTTTCCGTTACCTCGCAATGTGTCAAGTTCTTTTCCAGATAAACAGCATAATCGGAAGATGCTGTGAACTTTTCCAGATCACCACGTACTTCCGCAAATAATTCATCCGCTAAATTTTGACGCAAAGCAAGCAAATTCTTTTTTGTATTCATCTTGTCACGGGATGATTTTGTAGCAGCGTACAATCGCAGATCACTTAATTCTTTTTCAAGATATGTTTCTGTTTCTTTCTTTAAAGATTCCTTGAAGAAGGAAATCTGATCTTCACGTAATGCAGCTGTTTCACCCTCTACCATTGCCTTTACGAGTTCGGCATTGGAGTTGACATCTTTTTCAATCTCTTTCAAGATCTTTTCTTCATTATTCTCCACGTACTTCACCTCACAGTTTTACACCAATCGCCTCACTAATGTAAGAATCGATGGTCTCACCGATGTTTCCAGAACCATGACGATCTGGAATTTCTACGATCAAAGGCTTCGGCAAGTTCAGCTTATAATCAGATACGATATCGCCGACAGGCTCTATGCTTTTGGTCGTCATCAGAATGAGTGCAATGTTGTCATCATGGATCAGTTCATCCAACTTTTCCAGGATCTCTGCTCTTTGATGCAGCACTGCGCCTTCAATGCCCGCAAGACGCATTCCAATGACGGTATCTGTGTTGTCACTAATACAGAATGCTCTCATGGTCATTCCTCTTACAACTGGTTGATGATCAAGATGGAAATCAAAAGACCATAAATAGCAATACCTTCACCTAGGGCAACAAAGATCATAGCCTTACCGAAGTTATCAGGATTTTCAGAAATTGCACCGATTGCAGCAGGAGCAGCCTTAGCAACAGCAAGACCTGCACCAAGAGAAGAAGCACCAGTAGAAATAGCAGCAGCGATAAAGCCAAGACCAGCAGAACTTGTTGCACCTGCAGCAGCTGCATCTTCAGCAAGAGCTGTAAACTGATTTGCCTGAACAAGCATGCAGATCAAGAATGCACCAGCAAATACTGAGATCTGTGCAATGATTCTTGACTTAGCATTCTTACGATTGATCCCGCCCTTAAAAATCATGTAAAGCGGGCTAACGATCAACAAAACTGCGATGAAAGGGATAATAATTTCACTCATTGACAACATAATTTTTTCCTCCAATATTTTTATCATTCTGCCTCAGCAGTTAAAGCTTCATATTTTCTTCCGCCACCATTGTAGTAACGTGAGAACATTTCATAGTATTCCAAACGCAAGGCCTGAATACCAACGACAAGACCTTCCAAGCACATAACAAAGATATTGCCGATCACAACAACAACTGGTCCAAAACCACCTGTCATCTTTACCAATGTCATAACAACAAGCATCATACCAGCATGTGACAAGACGAAACCGCCGACACGCAGATAAGACATAGAGTTTGTCATGAAGGACAGCAGAACTTCGATCACTTCAAAGATACTCTGCATAAAGTAGCCGCCCCAGCCTTCTTTCGGCTTTACTGGGCGATGTTCGATCAAATTATGCAATGGTTCCTGCATCAAGAAGCAAAGCAACGGTACTACAGCACACAATATAATCAGTACTGGTGACATGATCACAGAACTGCCTCCCATCAGCAATGAGCCTGCAGCAGCAATCAAATATACATAGAAGACAAGTCCTATAATACCATTTGGTGATACCAGCACTTCACTCCATTTCTTATGTCTTGCATTGTTCCAGATATTCAGCAGCTGTGAGGAAATGATCAATACAGCACCGATCATCAAAGCACCGATCAACAACACCATCGTACTGGAACTATCCATGACATCAAATAGCTTCTCTCTTACATGAAACAAACTCTGGTGAATCGGATTCAAAAGATCTTCATAACCAAATACAGATCCAAATAAGAAACCGAAGATAGACGAAGCAATACCAATGCGTCCGATAACACCAAACAGCTTACCCTTCTTCTCAAGCAATAGACCGATCAACATCAACAATAGTCCCTGACCGAGATCTCCAAACATAATGCCGAATAATAAGCAGTATGTGATAGATAAAAACATAGTTGGATCAAAGTCATCGTATGCTGGCAGGCTATACATTTCTACAAACATCTCAAACGGCTTAGCAAACCAATTGTTCTTCAACAATGTCGGACACTTATACTGTGATACCTCCGCAGGTTCCTTGATCGTAAATGTGATCGGTAAAGATGTAAACTGTTCTTTATACTTTTCCACATCCGCAGCTTTCACAAAACCTGACAGTGTAAACTTCTCATCATACTCACATATATACTGATAATCACAGATCAATACATTTTCTTCTTTACAGTACGCATTGATGTCATTGAGCTTATCTTCATATTCATGAAGCAGTTTATGTACATCGATGGCTGGAATCTCAATTGGTTCAAAGTACAATGAATCAAAGATCTTATGTACTTCTTCCGCATAAGAATCACTTGTAACATAAACCATCCAAATATACTGTTTGTTTTCATGAAGACGATGATGTACAAAGACGTTATCTTTATACAAGGAAAGTTTTGCAAAACTCTCACGCGGCAGACGACCGAAACCGAAGTTTAAGTAATTGCATGCATGGATTCTCTCATATCCACATACACTTAACTCTTCCAGCGCCTTTTCGTCATCTGGTGTGAGGATCACTTCTTCTGCATCACTTGTGATACCAAACTTTTCGTTCAATTCATCCAAGAATGATGCAATCTCCTCCTCACTGTAACTCCTCTCTGCTCTATGTTCTTCATTAAAGGAAAAACCTGTCGCATGTGCAAAGTTCTGCAATGTCTGCCGATACCCTGCAAATGGATTTTCGCGAGAAAGGATCTTGGCTCCGTTATCCACTGCAACGATGTTGGATGCTGGTTCTACATTCAGCATACCAGAGGCAATACCTCTAGAAAGCATTTCATCTAAATGTTCACGATCTGTAGCAGCTTCAACGAATTTCATTTTAACAATTGCCATTCGCTGACCCCTTTCTAATATACAAGCATGACACGAATCTTATCCTTAGGAACGTTATATCTAACACCTTCGATGATATTAATCACATTACGGATCTCAATCATTGAAAGCTGCAAATAACTCAATAAAATCAGATGTGCGTCCATACTTGTTTGTAAAATACTGTAGTACATACGATACTCAATATTTTCTGTATAGTTCTCAATATAAATAAATTTCTTATCACGGATGTATCTCTTGTATTTACGTTCCATCGCCTGTAATACATCATCCGCACTGCCATCTTGAATCAACCGCTCGATCTCTCGCGCATTAAATAAACAATAACGAGGAGTCACTTCTGCTTCGATCTCTAATGGTGATAATGAGAAGTATTTCTTTAAACGATAAATAACTGCAATGTTCTCTAACTCAGCACGAAGATTGATCATATGCAGAAGAGAGGCTTTTTCTTCTCCTTTGCATGTATGTTCTGCCATATCTTCCAAACTATGGAAATAAACTTCACGCAGATCATGTGCCAATGCAACATAATCCATCTCCGACATAGAAGCCGTCCGATGACGCAAAGCCATCTCGAAGTACTTAGTGCCTTTCAATAATGTCAAAAGTTCATCATAAGACTGAATGACCGCCAGCTTAGATATATCAAATGACATATGACTTGCTGCGTATAAAGGCAATTCCTGGATCAGCTGCTTGCGCTCATCACTATCTGGATTCATCAATGTACGCACACATGTCAAGATCATAGACAGTTCGGTATTCATCGTTGCAGCAACCATGAATTCTTCATCCTTTTCACTGCCATACCGAATTAGTTTTTTCAATCGATGATACAAATTCATACGCAGTAAGACTTCCAATTGTCCGCGATGTACTGCTTTCTCATTGATTCCTTCCAACGTTGCATGATACAACCTGTTATTTTTCAACACCGCCGCAATATCACCTACAGATTTCTTCTGCATAAGAGACTCATATTCATCAGCACCTAGTCTTTCACCGAACATTGCTCTTGCTTTAGCAGCAAGTGCACCTTCTGAACTCATTCATCCGTCTCCTTGTCATAAAGAACTCTGAGATAAAGAGTCTTCCGCCATTCAGCTTTTTTCTCATCATACTGCTTCTGTAAATGAGAAGAGGCTTCCGCATAATATGCCTGATTCTGCTCATCATCTTTTTTGATCTTTGCATCAAGCATCGCACGCGTTTTTTCAACTGTCTCATGCACTTCCGCCCATGCCGTATCAGATAAATTCTTTTTTTCTTCTTCTACCGCAAGTTTTTCCTGTCTTCTTTCTTCATAAACATTCCGAATATCTTGACGTACTTTCTCGTCCGTCGCGATAAGCTTTTGAATTGCTTCAATTTCCATTTCATCACTTCCTTACGTGTACGCTCTAAGAGCCTGCAAAAAACATTCATAATTATTACACTGTAGCTTGAAAAGTCAATAAATATGTGATTTTTTCACAAACCTTTACTTTATCTTCATAATTGAAAAAAGCAGTATGTTTTTCAACATACTGCTCATGCATTTCCAGTCAACTTAAACACCAGAATCATCGCTCCAATGATCAGCCCTAATCCTACGATATAGGCTAATGCAATTAACAATGCAGCTTTCAAAGTCCCCATGATATACCAGAACTTTTCTTTGCCTGTTAAGCGAAATTCATCCTCCCAAGCTGGCTTATTCTTTTTTTTGGATGGCGCTTCCAGTTCCCTGCGAGATGGCGGTGTGATTGAGCCAAATAATGGCATCCTTTCCACACCTCTCATATCTACAACAGTTCTACCGTCGTCGTCATCATATTCGCGTTCTTTGCTCACTTTACGTTATCGTACAAATGGCATGCAACGAAGTGACCTGGCTCTGCTTCCAACCATCTTGGAGTTGTTTCACCACAGCACTCCATGCACTTACGACATCTTGTATGGAACTTACATCCCTTCGGAGGATTTGCCGGAGAAGGAATGGAACCTTCCAATACAATACGATTCATCTTAGCATCTGGATCCGGTACAGGGATTGCAGAAAGCAATGCTTGTGTATACGGATGGAGCGGATTCTTAAAGATCTGCTCTGTTGTACCGAATTCAACCATGTTGCCGAGATACATAACACCTACTGTATCAGAGATATGTTCTACTACAGAAAGGTCATGAGAGATAAACAAATATGTAAGATCATGCTTCTTCTGAAGATCCTTCAGCAAGTTGATGATCTGTGCCTGAATAGATACGTCCAACGCTGATACAGGTTCGTCACATACGATGAACTTAGGGTTCAATGCAAGTGCACGAGCAATGCAGATACGCTGTCTCTGACCACCAGAGAATTCATGCGGGTAACGTTCCTTTTGGAATGCCTGCAGACCGCACTCATCCATAATGTGATCGATATAAGCATCATATTCACTATCTGGAACAATGTGATGCTGACGAACAGCTTCACCGATGATCTCACCAACAGGCATACGAGGTTGCAAAGAAGAGAATGGATCCTGGAAGATGATTTGCATCTCTGTACGCAACTTACGCATCTCCTTATTGGAGTAATCAAATACTTCTTTGCCGTCAAATAATACCTGACCGCAAGTCTTATCACCAGAAAGACGAAGGATCGTACGGCCTGTTGTTGTTTTACCACAGCCAGACTCACCTACAAGACCCATTGTTGTACCACGCTTGATATTGAAGGATACACCATCAACAGCACGAACATACCCAACAGTCTTAGAAACATATCCTCCCTTGATTGGGAAGTACTTCTTCAAATTATTGACCTGCAGAATATACTGCGGATCTGGTTCGATCGGAGTAAAGGAAGTGTCGATCTCGATATTGGATTTCTTATCTGTCATTCTGCATCCTCCTTGGAAATTGTTCCGATATGCTTATTCAAATTAGCCAATGCTTCTTCAGCAGAAGCCCAAACTGTCTTATCTTCGTAATAACGGTAGCAAGCAACACGATGTGTCTCTGTCAATTGGATCATATGCGGATACTCACCATTACACTGCGGCTTTCTCATTTCACATCTATCACGGAAATAGCAGTAGTCAGGCATATTAATTGGGTTCGGAACTTTACCAGGAATAGAGTAAAGTTCATCCACCTTACGACCAACAACCGGCTTAGAAGCCATCAAACCAATCGTATACGGATGTGCAGGATGATGGAAGATATCATCTGCAGTACCTTCTTCAATGACACGACCAGCATACATAACAACGACATAATCAGCCATTTCAGCAATGACACCAAGGTCATGTGTAATGAACATGATAGAAGCGTTGATCTTATCCTTCAAACCTCTCAAAAGATCGAGAATCTGTGCCTGGATCGTAACATCAAGAGCTGTTGTAGGTTCATCCGCAATAATCAACTGCGGCTCACAAGCAAGAGCCATAGCAATCATAACACGCTGTCTCATACCACCAGACAATTCATGCGGGAACATGTTATATACACCAGATGCATTGGCGATACCAACCATTTCCAAAACCTTGATAGATTTCTCTTTGACCTGTTCAGCAGACCAATCCTTACCATCATGAAGCTTCAATACTTCATCTACCTGATCACCGATCGTAAATACAGGATTCAAAGCAGTCATCGGTTCCTGGAAGATCATAGAAACTCTAGAACCACGCAACTTCTGCATAACTGTATCAGGGCATTTAGTAACATCGATAGCCTTGCCATCACCCATATTAATACGAATCTCGCCTTCTACAGTCTGACCCTGAGGTCTTTGCAAAAGACGCATCAAGGACAAAGATGTAACAGACTTACCACAGCCGGATTCACCTACGATACCGACTGTTTTACCGATCGGAACATTGAATGTAACACCATCTACAGCTTTAACTGTACCAGAGTCAGTAAAGAAGTATGTATGAACGTTGTCGAACTCAACAGCGTTATTTGGATCCTTCATTACTGTTGTGTACTCACTCTCTGGTACATTCTTACGCTTCATCTTCTTTTCATATGAATCCGTGATCTTCTTATTGCGTCTGGAGATCTGACGAGATTCCTTGGCGGATAAATATCCGTCAGCTTTTTTCTTTGCCATTACTATAACCTCCCCTTCTTTAACGCTTCATTCTAGGATCGAATGCATCACGGAGACCATCACCTGCAAGGTTGAATGCAAGAACAGTCAACAGGAGCAATGTACCTGCCGGGATCCAAATGAACCAATAATTTGTCAAAACGAATGTGTTGTTAACGTCATTGATGATATTACCCCATGAAGCAAATGGGAACTTAACACCAAGACCAAGGAAGGACAATGTAGACTCAGTAATGATCGTACCACCGATACCCATTGTTACAGATACGATGATCTGCGGAATAACATTCGGTACCAAATGCTTAAAGATACGTCTGCCTACACTAAGACCGCAAGCCTCAGCAGCAGTCATATATTCCTGTTCACGCAAGGACAAAATCTGACCTCTGACAAGACGAGCCATACCAGGCCATCCAAGGAAACCAAGGATGAGCATCAAATATAACATACGAACCTGCGGATCAACTTTCATCGCATCCATTGCAGAACCAAGGATAATAATCAACGGCATAGAAGGAATGCAGTAGAATACATCGACAATACGCATGATCAAGTTATCAACCCAACCGCCGAAGTAACCAGAAACACCACCAAGAGCAACACCAATCACAGTAGACAGAGCCTGAACAATAAAACCGATAACAAGAGATACACGACCACCATACATCAGACGTGTCAGCATATCCATGCCGTTCTTATCTGTTCCAAGCCAATGTTCCTTACTTGGAGCAGCATATGTATCAAATACACGTGTTTCCTTTTCCTGGATTACATTTGTAATATTCTTAGCAGGATCAAATTCGAGTTCATACTCATATGTCTCACCATCTTCACCCTTGAAAGAGAATACCTCCTCACCATCTTCGATAGCAGCAAGAAGTTCTTCCTTCCAAGTCTTTGTGAAGGAAACATCGGAACTAGCAGGCTTGACAACAAATCTACTTACATAGGCAACATCCTTGTCACCTTCTGTGATACTGCCAGCTTCATCAACATTCAGTGTCTTACCGTTATATGTAAAAGATGGCTGACCATTTGTAAAAGCCTTCAATGCAGCATACTGATAATCATAATCGACCTTAGAACCATCGTTAGCATTGACGATATCAATATAGCACATACCAACTTCTTCACCATTTACATCAACAGTGTAGAAGTCTTCACCTTCTTTAACAAGGTCATAAGTAACACCATTATATGTTACAGAAGACTCGTTCTTTGTAATAGCGAGCATCGCCTGTGCCTGTGCAACAGATGTAAATACTTCTGGATCTTTAGCAGAGAAACGATAAGAAGAGTTCTCCGTAACTGCAGCATAATCTTTTGACATTGCATCATTACGATAGAATACTTCATCTTCCCCATACGGAGAGAGCCATCCGCCTACAAATGAGAACAAGAACATAACAACAAGAACTACCAAACCAATAACGGCAACCTTATTACGGAAGAAACGTTTGAGGACGAGCTGTCCAGGCGAAAGAGTCTTAATACGTCTATCATCATTTAGAGAATAACGTTCATTTCTGTCATTGACTTCTTTCTTCAGATCCTTATCTTCAGACATTAGTTATTCCCCCTTTTATTACGCAAGACGTACGCGCGGATCAACAACAGCGTACAAAATATCAGAAATCAAATTTCCGGCCAGAGTCAAGATCGCCATAAATGTCATATAGAACATAGAGAATGGGATATCACCCTGAACCATTGCCTGATAAGAGCTATAACCAATACCAGGGATCATGAACAATGTCTCAGTGATCAAAGCACCAGAGAACAAACTTGGCAAAGAACCGCCAACCATTGTTACAAGCGGAATCAATGTGTTGCGGAACGCATGCTTATAAATAACCTTATGCTCAGGAAGACCCTTAGCACGGGCAGTACGAACATAATCCTGCTGTAATACTTCCAATAAATTTGTTCTTGTATAACGCATCAAAGAACCAATACTGATCAAAACGATAACGATAATTGGAAGAACCAAGTGTTTAGCCATATCCATGATCTGACCAAAGGAACTTAACTGCTGGAAATTTCTGCCTACAAGACCATAAAGATCGAACCAACCAAGCTTTACAGAGAACAAAAGCTTCAATAAGGATGCGATGAAGAAAGTTGGCAGAGACATACAAGCCAATGCAAATACAGAAATAATGTAATCAGATTTCTGATACTGATGAGTTGCTGCAATAATGCCAAGCGGGATAGCAATCACCAACTGCAGTACAAGGGAAATCACACCCATAACAAAGGAAACACCAATGACTTCTGTGAACTTCTGTGTAACAGGGATCGTATAGAACCAGCTGTCACCAAAATTACCTCTAAATGCATTGCCAAGCCAGCTAAAGAAGCCGGGAATAATACCTTTATCCATGCCATAAGCAGCAGACAGCTGAGCCATCCACTCCTCAAAGCTCTTGGAATTCGGCTGTTGTGACTTCTGACGCGCAAGATTCTCTACATAAGATGTAGGAAGACAACGCATCAGAGTATAGATCACAAACGAAACCACAAACAAGATTCCGATTGAGATCAAGACACGTTTAACAATATACTTTCGCATGAATATCCTCCTCTCAATTTGAAAGTGAACTGCAACCGTTGTGCAAAGAGATATCTTCCTTCTCCTTGCATAACGGCTGAAGTTGAAAATATAAGAAAGAAGAATGCGGAAGAGCGAAACCTCCTCCGCATTCAACTTACTACCTTATTTAGATGTATTAGTTAAGATCAAGAGTTTCGATCTCAGCTCTCCATGTATAGAATGGTGTAACATCCTGTACTACAGTGTCCATATTAACACGTTCTGTAGAGAAAATTACGCAATCTTTTCTCTGATATACCGGAATTTCAACTGCCCAGTCGATGATGATGTCAAGGCAAGCCTTGTACATACCCTTACGAGCACTCTGATCGATAGTAGAACGAGCATCCATGATCAACTCATCAAGCTGAGGATCAGCAATATCGTACATGTAGTTAGAACCACCTGCATGCTCACCGCCATTTGCTACATCAGAGTAGTAGATCTGGAACATATCAGGGTCGATCGTTGCAACCCAAGCAGCAGCCCACATCTCACAAGAGTCAGCATTGACAGCATCCCAAAGCTGAGAAGCATCAGACAAGTCATTGACTGTGAATGTGATACCGATATCAGCAAATGCCTTAGAAGCCAAGTCAAGACACATGAATGTAGGATGATCACCAGCGCCACCAGCAGGAATTGTTACCGTGAAGGAGAGACCATTCTTTTCAAGTCCCTTCTCTACTGTAGAGAGACCTGCAGGAGCAGCTGTAACCTTACCATTTTCAACTGTGAAGCCAGCAGCCTTGAAGAATCCGAGGGAAGCTTCCTTAGCAGCAGCATACTTAGCATCAGCATCCATATCAGATGTGTAGATATCATTGCCTTCAACATCTGTAGAGAATGCAACCTTGTAATCAGGGTCTGTAGCTACAGGAGCTGCCCAAGATGTACCAGAGATCGGATAGTTGATGATTTCAGCACGATCACCATAGTAGGAATCGATTGCAACATCTCTATATACAGAGATGATAGTTGCAAGAGCCTTTCTCAAGTTCTTAGAAGCCTCAGAATCAATCTCACCATTGATGTTCAATGCCTTAGCGGACATACCAACATAACCATAACCAAGGAAATCAACCAACTGTGTGGAGATCTTATCACCTGTCAATTCGCCATTGCTGTTGGACTGTGTGATAGCATCAACAACTTCACCATTGATTGCTGGAGAGGCGATATCGATCGTACCAGTTATAACACCATTCAAGAGATCAGATTCCTGAGATTCAAGGAAGTTAACATACTTGATCTTTGGAGCACCCTTGAAGTAATTTTCATTTGCTTCGAAGTAAACTGTACCATTTTCGAACTTAACGAACTTGTAAGGACCTGCACCCATCGGCTTAGATGTAGCAGCACGTACGTGGGAAAGATCACCCTTTTCGAAACCAAACTTGTTGTTTTCATAATCATACTTATCTGCTTCACCATAGTAATGCATAGGAGCGATATTTACACCAAGCTGGTAAATAGCTGTAGCATCTGTCTTTGTTGTATGAATAGAAACTTCAGTATCACTTACCTTCTTGATACCCTTGATAGAATCTGTAGAATTACCAGTTTCAACACCAGACTTCCACTTATCTGCGTCAGACATGCAGTCGATCAAAGACTTATCAGCCTTTTCTGTATCAACTGCCTCAGCAACTGTCTTATACTTAGGATTTGTAACGATAGCCTTGAAGAAGTCAGCAGCTGTTGCATCTTCAGCCAATTCATAACCCCAAGCCTTAGCCTTTGTAGCAACGCTATCTTCTTCCTTAGCAGCACCCTGGGCAACTACGCTGTCCAAGATAGCCTGTGCATACTTTTCACCAGCAGCACCATTTACATCTTCCCAGAATTCCTTCTGAGTTGCTTCATCCCAATACTTGAATTCCTTATTATCTTCACCTGCATTCACAAGCAAGGAATACAAGGACTCCATGCCATTTCTATACTCATCCATACCTTCAACCGAAATAGAGTAGAAAGAAGCATTACCATCATATGTAGGATCGGCCAAAACATACAATGTGAAGATGATGTCATCTGCAGTTACAGGCTCACCATCAGAGAACTTAATACCATCCTTCAACTTGATATTATAATCGACAGAACCATCAGAATTCTGCTTTACAGTAACATCAGTAGGACCTGTGTATTCATATTCCTTACCGTTGTACTCTGTCTTTTCGCCTTCAATACTCTTGTAGATCAATTCACCTGCACGATCGTTTGTGAGGACACTGATCTGTGTCATATCTGATACGTCACGATCGTACTGTGTCTCAGCAAAGAATGGTGAGAACTTTGAGTTAAACTGTGACTCGCCGACAACAAGTGTCTTATCCTTGCCAGATCCGCTGCTAGTTGTTCCACAACCAGCTAACATAGCAGCGGAAAGGAACAATGCGAGTGCTTTCTTTGTGTTCTGCATAATTTTCCTCCCTTACAGACTTGCACATCAATGATTTGATGTACCACGTTTCTATCTAAAACGTTGTATTTATTTTATATGATTTGAAAAATTACGTCAATGTTACAAGCATTTCTTTATGACATTTTTCTCATTCTTACATTGGAAAAATGTAAGAATTTTCATTTTTCTATTCCACAAGCTCATAAACAGCTTCTTTGTATGCTTTCTTCCATAATATGGCACCAATTAGCACCAAAATCTCGCAGCTCAAGAACAACAATGCTGTTTGAAAACCTTCCATGTTATGTAAAGCTAAGAAAATAATTTCACCAATCACCGTACTTGCTGATGCAATCATCAAGCCTGTATTCCAAACCCCTGCCGCACCGACCGTGCCTTTGTAGTCATAATCACGCAATGGTGATTTTGCCATATACAATGAAGCACTTTTATACAAGAGAAGTGCTGCCATAAGAAATGTAACCGCAAGTGGAAGCACAACATACCACATATCTAAAGAGCCTGGCGCAGGGATCAAACCTCCGCCAAGACCACCAAGCAGAGAAATAACAGAAGCAGTCAGCATGCTCTTCTTCACTTTCTTTTCCTCTACGTTTGGATTTGCATATCGGTAATATCCACCTCTATACTGCCATTCACCTTTCTCATCTTTGACAAAGTTCTCAAGATATTTATGCTGCCATCTACCTGAGAACGATGTTTTATCTTTCTTATCTACCATATTTTATTAAAGCTCACTCATATCAAATTCTGAAAGATACTTTTCCGCCTTTGCACAAATATCTTTCAATGTCGTTCCTTCGAACGGACTTGGCAGATCAGCCTTTTTCAACATATTTGTCCATGTATCACTACCGCCCAATGCTGTGTAGTCAACATACTTCTTCCATGCGGCATGGATATCATCTTGGATCATAGACCAGAACTGAAGTGAGATAGTCTGTGCCAAGCAATAATCAATATAATAGAATGGAGATGAATAGATATGATGCTTCAACTGCCAGTGTTCACCATCTGAGAAGAATGGAATCTGACCATCCAAGCGATACCATGGCATATAGATACCGCACAACTTCTTCCATACAGCATGACGATCTGCTGGTGTCATCTCTGGATGTTCATATACTTCATGCTGGAAGTGATCAACTGCTGTACCATACGGAATAAACTTCAACGCACCCGCAACATGAGAATAACGATACTTATCTGCATCTTTGCCGAAGAAATCATCAGCCCATTCCTGACCAAAGAATTCCATGCTCATAGAATGACATTCACAAGCCTCCATTGTTGGCCAAATTTCAGAAGATGGTACACGCTTTCTATTTAACCAAGCTTCAAAAGCGTGGCCCGCCTCATGTGTAACAACTTCAACATCACCCTGTGTACCATTGAAATTAGCGAAGATGAACGGAACCTGGTAATCACCGATCGTTGTACAATAACCACCACCTGCTTTACCTTCTGTAGAAAGAAGATTCATGAGATCACCATCCAGCATTGTATGGAAGAACTCACTTGTTTCAGGAGATAGCTCATCATAGAACTTTGTACCTGCTTTTACAATATTATCAGCTGTGCCCTGCGGCGTTGCATTACCAGAACGGAATTCCAATTCCGCATCTGCAAAATTCAATGGATAACTCTTACCCAAACGCTTTGCTTGTGCACGATAGATTTCTTCTGTAACAGGAACAACATATTTCACAACTGCTTCACGGAACTTAGCAATATCTTCCTTTGTATAGCAGTTTCTCTGCATACGATAATAACCAAGCGTTGTAAAGCCTTCATAACCCATGCGCTTACCCATACCATCACGCAGATGAACAAGCTGATCATAAATGTCATCCAACTTTGCTTGATTCTGCTTATACCAAGTACCTACAGCGATCCAAGCCGCCAATCTTCTATCATCATCGGGATCATTCTGGAACAAATGCATCTGTGACAATGTATATACACCACCCTCAAATGGGATCTGGGCACTTGCCAAAAGATTTTCATAATCCTGTGCAAGCTGATTTTCTTTCTGCATGTCCGGAATATTTTCAGCAGAGAATGCCTTTCTTGCAATCTCACCGTTCAAGAACAAGATAGTGCCATAGTCTTTCTCAAAATCAGCTTTGAATGGACTATCCAACAAAGCATCATTAAATGCATTTGTATATTCCTCGATTTCTGGAGAAACGGACAGCCAGAATTCATTTTCTATTTTATAGAAAGCATCATTTGTATTGATATCGTGACGAATCTGAGCCAAAGTGTGCATCGTTTCCACATGACTGCAGAATGCATCCTGTGCCGTAAAAACCTCTTTTGCTTTCTCATAACAATCAGCAGAACGCAATTCCTTAGTCATTGCATCTAATTTGCTGAACACTTCCTCCATATTCGGACGTTCATATTTCATTTCTGAAAATTTCATTTTACCATCTCCTTTTTATTTCTTTCTTATATGAATCACACACTTGATTATGTTATACTAACTTCGCATCTGGAGAATTACCCAAGAGGCTGAAGGGGGCGGTTTCGAAAACCGCTAGACGTGCAAGCGTGCGAGGGTTCAAATCCCCCATTCTCCGCTTACAAGACACACACGCTGTGTCTTTTTTTATAATTCTTGAATAACCGCATCCAATACAGAAAGGCAACGGTCACTGCTCTCTTCAAATGCAGAAGCATATTCATCAGCACCGCCATGCAGAGAATCCGCAACCATCTTGATCAACAAACATGGAATCTCATTGCGATTTGCTGTTTTAATGATTGCTGCAGCTTCCATTTCACAGATTTCTGCCCCAAATCTTTCGTACAAAGAATATTTCTCCTCAGCAGAACCAACAAACTTATCTGCAGATGCACAGATCACTTTTTCCAATGAAGGCTGTACTTCCAATGCTTTTGCAACAAGTTCAGGTGTAGCCGGCATATAAACATCCGGATATTCTCCGACATACTGTCCAACTGGACAGTGATCCAGTTCGGATGTGTCAAACTGGTAATGAACAGCTTTTTCCACAACACATAAACGTACATCGTTCATACGTTCTGTCAATCCGCCTACAACACCAAAATTCAAGATCAATTCGACATTGTATTTTGAAATCAACAACTGTGTTGCTGCTGCTGCAGAGATTTCCCCGACACCGCTGTGCAATACATAGAGATCTACGTTATCTTCTGTATAGTGATAAATATCAAAACCACCATCACGAAGTGTCTCTACAAGATTCTTATATTT
Source organism: uncultured Bulleidia sp. (assembly GCA_963556805.1). Classification (GTDB taxonomy): domain Bacteria; phylum Bacillota_I; class Bacilli_A; order Erysipelotrichales; family Erysipelotrichaceae; genus Bulleidia. Next base: position 30,838 of record CAUWCC010000016.1, read on the forward strand.
CTTTTTTACAGCATCGATCTCAACTGCTGCGACCATACCGATCTTTCTCATAATTCCTCCAATCCCGACACGTACACCTGCCGACGCTTATAACGTTTATTTTAACAAAAAATTATATGAATTCATGCAACGATATCGTTAAGATGTCAAATAGAATCTAAGAATTATGCAAATCACCAATATTTTTTTCATAAGGCTTAATTAAGTAATTTTGGACTTTTGTGCTTAGTGTACGTGACTGTGTA
>CAUWCC010000017.1:0-31031 GCA_963556805.1 uncultured Bulleidia sp.
GAGTCATTTTCTATTTTTGAGATGCGTTGCATTTAGATTGTAAATTCGGGACACACACACAAAAAAAAAAAAAAAAAAAACGGTTTGATTTTGTCATAGTCAATGCGTTTCACACCTTCTTTCATTAAGATTGCTTATATATTAAAATAGAAAGAAGGCAATATTACGTCAGATACTATATAACTCTAACAGGTTATGTTGAAGGAAACTTAAAGCGCATTACAATAACTAAGAATCGATCTATTCTGTCCTGTCGTCAGATTGCAAAACGGTATCAAGTCTTAGATACATATGCACATCAGATCTTTATGAAGTATGCTAGTCTTCCTAGAATGCCATTAACCGAGTAGTATGCTTCGATGAAGTGTTTTTAAACACTTTATATAAATGCAAATATGCACTTGTTATTATGGACTTTCTTACAGAAGATATACTCGATATCGTAGAGAGTAGACGCAAAGAATATACACAAAGGTATTTCTTATCAATCCCAAAATAAGAACGCGATACAGCGAAGTATTTATGCTGTGACATGTTTAATCCAAACATTAACTACACATACACATATTTCACCAATGCCAAAGCAAACACAGATAGTTTCCGTGTTTTACAATGACTGTTAAACCTGGTTAACAACTACATCAACGACGTAAGAAAAAGTATAAAAAGATAGATAAGAAATATCTAGAAAAAAGAATCATGACAACAACGCTAATAATAAGTCGATTAGATAATCCACTGAATTATACATATTGAGAAGAGCAAAATGGGTACTGCTTTTCTAGATCTGGATCCAAATTTCAGAACGATCTGGAACTTATAAGACTTGTACAAAGAGTTCACCGAAAATTCGTTAATGATCTTGAAGGTACTTCTAAACAACTTGATGGATTGATTGAAATATACGAACACTGTGTGTTCGCTCTCTTTCATAACTTTGCTGATCTGCTTCGTAGATACCACGATACGATAATTCATTCGTTCCTCTGTGTACTAGATGAACATTTAGAGGGGAAACAAAACCATTTTACGACCTCTTTTGTATCATTCAATAACAAGCCGTCAGCCCTGCGTACGCAATCACATGGTGTTAAAAACATCAGATACACAAGGAATTTAATACTATGGCACATGCGTAAAGACGTTGCCATACGTTTCGTTCCTTACAAACATGTACAAGTTCATACTTATGATTGCAAACGCGGATCATACAAAAATAAGAAAACGGGATAACAAAGCAGTAAGACATAAGCAAAAAGCCACCGAAGCCGGCGAATAACATGCCAGTTTCGGTGGCTTTTTTGGGACTGCCCCCCATTTAACGAACCCGGTTAATGCCCCCAACTTGTTGGCATTTTCCCCAGTTAACTTTGGTAACTCAATTCGTCTTGAATTTGTCAAACTTATACGATCCGCTTATGTAAAACATATGTTCAGATAAAACGCATACTTTAATAGATAATTGATCTTACTTAGCCAGTTCTTGTACACGAACTTCACGAATCAATGTAACCTTGATCTGTCCTGGATATGTAAGTTCATTTTCAATCTTTTCTCTGATGTCATGTGCAATCTTTACCATACGAATGTCATCTACCTTTTCAGGCTGTACCATAACACGTACTTCACGTCCTGCTTGAATTGCATATGCACGCTCAACGCCATCAAAACTATTTGCAATCTTCTCAAGATTTTCCAAACGGTTAATATAACCTTCCATAGATTCATAACGCGAACCAGGACGAGCAGCAGATAACGTATCCGCTGCAGCAACAAGAATAGAAATAATATCCTGTGGTTCTGTATCACCGTGATGACTTTCAATGGCATTGATCACAATATTGTTTTCTCCGTATTTCTTAGCATATTTAGCACCAAGTTCCACGTGACTGCCTTCTTGTTCAAAATCGACAGCCTTTCCAATATCATGTAAAAGACCAGCTCTCTTTGCTAACCCCTGATTTAAACCAAGTTCAGCAGCCATCATGCCCGCAAACTGTGCAACTTCAATAGAGTGCTGCAAGGCATTTTGTCCATAGCTGTAACGGAAACGAAGACGACCAATCAACTTGATCAACTCTTTATTCATACGACCGATCGATAAACGGAATACTGTTTCATTACCGATCTTCATGATCATTTCATCTAGATCTCTTCTTGTTTTCTCAACAACTTCTTCAATACGACCCGGCTGGATACGACCATCTTTCATAAGTGTTTCCAAAGAAATTCTTGCTACCTCACGACGAATCGGATCAAAGCAGGAAAGTGTAATGATATCTGGTGTATCATCAATGATCAGATCAACACCAGTTGCCTGTTCGATTGCCTTAATATTACGACCTTCACGACCAATAATACGACCTTTCATCTCCTCACTAGGCAATGTAACTGTAGATACAGTTCTTTCGATAATTTCTTCCTGAGAATAACGATTGATTGCAGCGGCAATAATGTTACGAGCATTTGCAGCAGCGTTAGCTTCTGCTTCTTCTTGTGCTTCGTGCATGTACTGAGCCACTTCTTTTTCGCACTGCTTAGCAACCTTCTCCATTAATTCTTTATGTGCATCTTCCTTAGAAAGCTGCGAAACCTGCTCTAAAACACGCATCTGATCGTCTATTTTGTTCTGCAGAACACTTTCCATTTTGCTGATATTTGCAAGTCTTACTTCTACGGCTTTATTCTTGTCGTTCAGCTTTTTCTCTTTAGCTGCCAGACCTTCTTCACGGAAATTCAGACTATCTTCACGACGAAGCAGTTTATTCTCATGCTGCAGGAACTTATCCTGCTGTGCCTTGATTTCCTTTTCAGCATCAAGCTTCATTTCATAAACCTGCTGTCTTCCGTCAAGCGTTGCCTGCTTAACAGTAGTTTCCGCTTTGGATCTTGCCTCCTCAAGAATGTCAGCAGACTGGTTCTTTGCACGATCCAGCCCCATTTTTCCAGCAATCATCATAATAATGATGCCGACAATCACACCTACAACAACAGCGAAAATGGTAGGCATAATAGTTTCCATTTTCATATCCTCCATTTTCTATTTTTATTTTTCGAGAACAATCTCAAAGATTATTATACATTTTTACTCCATTTTCACAATATAGAAAGTGCTTACAGTTATGGTAGACGGCATTTTTTACTTCCTTTGCATAAATCTTCCTGTTTTCTATTCTATTTCATTTTCTCTTGTAATACTTGCTGTATTTTCGTATTCAACTACTCCTAGATATTAAACCATATACAACGGCATGATGCTCACACAAAAAAATCCATGCTTGTTTACAGCACGGATCACTTGCACCAGCTTACGCAGCCTTTTCCTCATCATTTTTTTCAGGTGCAACTTTTTCTTCAACTGAGGAAGGAAATAAGATTTCATGAAGTTGAGCTGTCACATCTTCTAGCACATCTTGACGATCTGTCAGGAAAGATCTTGCTGCCGCAAAACCTTGCCCGATCTTCTCTCCTTTGTAGGAGAACCAAGCACCTGCTTTGTTAATAATTTCATTTTCAACTGCTAGGTTAAGGATCTCATCAACACGAGATATACCTTGTCCATAGATCATATTGACAGTTGCTGTACGAAATGGTGGTGCAACTTTGTTTTTTACCACTTTGATCTTTGTGATATTACCATAAACATCAGAGCCGTTCTTCAACGCCTCTCCACGTCTTACATCAAGGCGCACAGAGGAATAAAACTTCAAAGCACGGCCGCCTGGTGTTGTCTCAGGATTTCCAAACATAACACCTACTTTTTCACGAAGCTGATTAATAAAGATAGCAGTCGTGCCAGAATGATTCATGGCACCAGCAAGCTTACGCATAGCCTTTGACATCAAACGTGCCTGTAAACCTACAGATGCATCTCCCATTTCGCCATCTAGTTCAGCTTGTGGAACAAGTGCCGCAACACTGTCGATCACTACAAGATCGATAGCACCAGATTTTACCAGTACTTCACAAATCTCCAAAGCCTGTTCACCAGAATCAGGTTGAGAAAGAATAAGTTCATCAATATCTACACCTAAAGCTTTTGCATATTGCGGATCAATTGCATTCTCAGCATCAATAAAAGCACATCTACCACCTGTCTTTTGACATTCTGCGATAGCATGCAGCGCTAATGTCGTTTTTCCAGATGATTCAGGACCATAGATTTCAATGATCCTGCCTTTTGGATAACCACCGATACCAAGTGCTGCATCTAATGCTATAGAACCACTGCTGATTGCATCTATTGCCACATTAGCACGGTCTCCAAGGCGCATAATTGCGCCTTTTCCATACTCTTTCTCGATCGTCTTTAAAGCATCGTTGAGCAATTGTTCTTTTCGTTCATCACTCAATTCACGAATATCTTCTTTTTTGGGCATATCTAGCACCCTCCTTTTCATAATCTTTATTCGTTTAAAGGAAGGAATTCCTCACTTGGATTCCATAATATCTTCTTTTGTCTGATTAAAGTACTGGACACCAGATACGATTGAAACAAATGCAGCAAACCACAGCATGATCTCACTAACCGGCAATCCAAGCAATTCAAACGGCAGGTTATTCAAAAGTACAAGGGCAACAGTAACCATTTGAAGTACTGTCTTGATCTTACCCATCATACCAGCAGCCACTACTTTACCATTTGCTGACGCGGCCATACGGCAGCCATCAACGATCGTATCACGTGCAACCATGATAATAACAGGCACAACCGGAATAATACCTCTTGCACAGAAAAGCAAGAACATAGATGTCGTTAAAAGTTTATCAGCAATCGGGTCTGCAAACTTGCCGAATGTTGTGATCATATGTCTGCTTCTAGCAATATGACCATCAATTGCATCTGTAACAGCTGCTAAAACGTAGATAACAAGTACGATGATATTGATTAAAGAAAGATCAACTGAGCCAATATTGAATACTGGCACATCAATACCAAACGCACTGTAAGGAAATAAGTAAACAAGAATGATCAATGGGATCATCACGATTCTAAGTATCGTTAAGCGATTAGGTAAATTCATAGTATCCTCCATTTTTTCTTAAACAGAAATAGTATAGCATACAGCACATATAGTCATGATTGACATAATTTACTTATTGAAAAGAAAAAGGAGAAACATTTCTGTCTCTCCCTCGATTTGCACACTTCGTAAGCCATGTTCTGTCCGCCTTACGGCGTGGCAGCCATTTATCTCTGCATTTGCAGCCATCTCCAGCTTCAGTTCGCCTTTGACGGTTCCCCTACCTAATTTGGGTTTCTCGCTTGCGGGGTTTATCTCGTTCCACCTGATCTGTTTCCAAACCAGCTTCGTCACTGTGACACCTTAAGGGCATCTACCTTGGATCTCTCTTTAGGCTTCTGCTCCGCCGTCACCTCAAGAGGTGCCTGGCCTTATTTATTGGACCAGCACAAACACTACGTTCATCGCAGAACGTGCGAGCATGGACTTTCCTCTGGCATATGCCAGCGACTGCCTCGGTATGCAACTCAATACTTGTTTTGATTCTGATGATTAAAGACCTGATTTTCTAATCTAGTCAGACGCTTAAGAATATCAATGTTGCCGGCACCTTGTGCCATAGGATCAACATCCTCACTCTTTGCTCTTTCTTTTCCTTCAAGTTCGATCATTTTGGCCCTTAAAGACGCATTTGTTTTCTCTAAATCAGCAATCTTCTGCTTCAGGAAAGAAATTCTATTTTCGTATGTCTGATAATCCTCAATAACCAAATCCAACATATGATCAACTTCACTTGGTGCATACCCTTTAAAATCAACACCAAATTTTTTATCAACAATTGCCATCGGATCAAGATTCAACTTATCTGCCATACTATCCTCCCTGCCTGTTTTATTATTGCATTGCAGCGAAGAAATTGCAATATGACATCAATACGTATCGGCTTAGAGCGTACAGATAATATCCGTTTTCTAATATCCGTATACCGCATACTTTTGCTTTATCATTGTGATTATAGCCTGTATAATAAAGCATGGTGATTCATGCAATGGTTAATTATCCAAACGGAAAAAAAGCAATTTCTACTCCTGTGCAGCACAACACCTATACAGCAAGGTCAAAAGAAAAGATCGGAGCTGGTGGCCGTGGCATGGAATTAGAAAAAGAGATCAACATCACGAATAAGTATTATCTAAGTACTGATCGTGCGGTCATTCACAAAAAACCCACGCCAGTTACGATCGTTCATGTAGATTATCCTAAAAGAAGTGCTGCTAAGATCACAGAAGCATATTTCAAACTTCCAAGTACAACTGACTACAACGGTATCTATCGTGGCAAATATATCGATTTTGAGGCAAAAGACAACATGACAACTACTTCTTTTCCATTAAAATCGATACATAGCCATCAAATCAGTCACTTGGAAGCTGTCATCCGCCATGGAGGGATTGCCTTTGTGATCGTTCGTTTTGTACAAAGAGGTGAAACCTTCTTTGTACCTGCAAAACGCATGACAAATTTCTATCGCACGGCGAACAGATCATCTATTCCATATGATTGGTTTCGTCTTAACGGGACTCTCATCCCTTCTTCGTATACAAAACCTGTTGACTATCTGCAGATCGTTGACCGGTTATACTTCAAAGATTAAAGGAGCTTCTTATGAGAAAAGAGAAAAAACAGAAAACATATAAAGGTATGAAGATACGAAAAAAGAAGCTGGATGTCTTCAGTTTCTTTACCACACTTCTGGCAGTGGCAGTCGGTCTGGAAGTTGTCATCGGTACAGCGGGTCTATTGACCGTCAATAAATTGATGGAAAGTGCCCCGGAATTAGATGTGCAAGAGTTGTATTCTCAGGAATCGACTCGCATCTTCGATAAAGATGGAAAACAGATCAGTGACGTTGGCGAACAGCTCCGTGAAAACATTTCTTATAATGAAGTTCCCGAGTCTTTGATCGATGCATTCCTTTCTATTGAGGATTCTCGCTACTTTGCACATAACGGTTTCGATATTTCTCGTTTTGCTGCTGCTGCATTATCAAACCTGAGATCTGGTTCTGCCGATCAAGGCGGCTCTACTTTCACCATGCAGCTTGTCAAGTTATCCTACTTCTTTACTGATGATGGTTCTACATCAAGGGAAAGAAATATCGAATATAAAGTACAACAGATCGGCCTGTCGTTGGCTTTGGAAAAGCAAGCTTCGAAGAAAGAAATCTTCGAACTCTATCTCAATAAGATGAATTTCGGTGGAACAGGCAATATTCGCGGCGTTGAAAAAGCTTCAGAGTTTTATTTCAATAAACGCGTATCACAGTTGAATCTCTCCGAATCTGCTCTACTTGCAGGTATCATCAACTCTCCATATTTCTATGATCCATACAACTTCTTAGATTATTCTACAGAACGTAGAAATCAAGTTTTGGACATGATGCTTCGTCATGGTTATGTAACAGAAGATGAGTATTATCTTGCACGTTCTGTAAAAGTAGAAGATCTGCTTTATGACCATGCCAACGATGAGAAAACAGGTGTTGATCCAAATCAAGCATATATCGATCAAGTATTATTAGAAGCACAAGCTATCACAGGCCAAGATCCATTGACAATGGCAATGGATATTTCGACCGCAATGGATCCGAAAGCACAAGCTCTTAGTGCTCAGATCTGTGCAGGTGAGATCCCTGATGTTCAATATCCAGCGGATCAAGTAGAAGTCGGTTTTGTTTCTATGAACAATCAAACGGGTGAAGTTGTAGCGATCGGTGGTGGTCGTAATTACGCTGGTGGTGGTTCCATGTTATTGAATCATGGTACAAGTACATATCATTCTCCTGGTTCTTGTGTAAAGCCATTTATTCCATATGCTTTGGCATTTGAAAATCTCGGTTGGGCCACAAGCCATGTCATCACTGATAAACCAGTTGGTGATGCAACGCATGTATTCAGTAATTTCGATGGTGTATATCGTGGTGATGTCACATTGGAATATGCAATTCAAGTTTCTTTGAACACGACAGCCATTCAAGCTTTGGATGAAGAAATCAAGACTATGGGTTTCGACAAAGTCACTGAATATGTAGGAAAACTTGGTTTTTCTCAATTCAAACCCGAGATATTTGATTTAGCCTGGGCAATTGGTGGTAATGAATTTATTGCCAGTCCAGAGGAAATTGCGGGTGCTCACAGTATGGTGATGAATCAAGGTGAATTCATCAAACCGCATTGTATTAAGAAGATCTCTTTCCGTTCTGGCCGTCAAGATCCTATCATTACAGCTGAACAAGATGCCTACAAACCAGTTCGTGCACTTTCTGCGCAGGCTGCCTATCTTACTGCTGATATGATGAATAAAGTTGTAAATTCACCTGAATACAACTATGCTCAAGTTCTCAAACGTGATTATATGACATTCGCAAAATCAGGCACTTCTGACTGGGGTGATGCCGGCGTACAGTATGGTATTCCAGTTGGTGCTCGTAAAGATAAGTGGATGGTATGCTCAACTACACAATATACAGTTGCGGCATGGACTGGTTTCGATAAAGCAGAAGCTGGTGTCCAAACATGGTTCTCTGACGCATGGGATTCCATGAATACACCTGGTATCATTTGTTCCTTAATGATCGATAGTGTAACTGGCGATTCTCATCCTGAAGATCTGCAAAAACCTGATGGTATCAGTGAAATCACACATATTAAGGGCATATTTCCTTATACAACACCACTGGATGGCATGGATCCGCAATATATCACAAAGGGTCTCATCAAGAGCGGTTACGCAACATTAAAAGATCCACAAAGTGCAGAAGCAGTCGAAAATATCACAGTCGATGAATTCAGTGCCGGCATGGCAGATGACGAAAATACAATCTCTATCAAGTGGCCTGAATATCCAAATCCTTCCAAACTGGAAATTGCACCTCCAACCAAAGATATCTCACTCAAAATTGGTGATAGTGTCATTAAGGGCGCAACTGGCAAACGTATGTTTGACTACTCTTGGGTATTTGGTCCAATGCAATATAAAGCAACCGTAGAACAAAATGGACAAGTCATCGGTAATATATCCAGCAATTCCCCTTCTGCTTCCCAAGCAATTGAAGGCCTGCAGCCAGAGACGCAAACAGAAGTATGTGGTTTCTATGGTTATGAGAAGATCGGCGGCATGAGTGCAAACAAAGCATGTGTAGCATTCACTACACCAGAAGCAAAGATCCAAGTACCGTCTGGAGGAAGTCTTTCAGAAATCAAAGATTGGGCTCGTAATAATGGTCTGCGTATCTCCTCTATTAAGAAAACACTTGGTGAAGGAGCTCCGATCATCACATTAGATGGAAATAATATCACTGGCAGTAAATTAAAACATAGTGAATTATCCCATGGTAAGATTGCCGTAGAAGTATTCTTATCCGATATTGACGATTAAACATTAGGTCATATCTTCAAAAGATATGACCTTTTCTTATAAAAAAATGATCCGAAGATCATTTCACTTTACCTTTTCGATAATTGCATATATCCCAAAACGGACAGCCATTACATTCTGGATTCCGTGACTTACAGCGATATCTGCCGAAGAAGATCATCTGATGATGACACTTGATCCACCTCTCACGAGGAATCTTACGTTTCAATTTTGTCTCAACTTGCAACAGTGTATCATCTGGCTTAGCAAGTCCTAGTCTTTTTGAAATTCTATTGACATGTGTATCTACAGCCAATGATGGAATATTATAACATTCCGCTAAGATCACATTCGCACACTTTCTGCCAACTCCTGGTAAGGAAGTCAATTCCTTCATCGTATGTGGTACTTCTCCTCCAAAATCATCTACCATACCGACAGCCATGTCATGAATCGCTTTTGCTTTATTACGATATAATCCTAAAGAACGAATTGCATTTTCAATCTCTTTCACATCTGCTTGGGCAAGACTCTTTGCATCAGGATATGCCGCAAATAAAGCCGGCGTAACCCTATTGACAGAAGCATCTGTTGTCTGTGCACTTAGTACGACCGCAACAGCCATTTCATAATGATTGCGATGTACAAGCTCACAATGTGCATCAAGATACAACTCATTCAATGTATCTATGATCTCAATCGGTGTCATGCCTTCTCACCCCGAATCCTATTTTCAATCGCTTCTACTGTTCTTTTATTAGATTTCCAATCATGCAGAATACGATCAATATAACGAATATCGACCTTTCCCTGTGCACTTGCTTCACGCAGTGCATACAGTATCAACTTCTTGTCAATGGAACGACTCCAATCAGATATTTTCTCCATCTCTTTCTCTGATAAGGGTCTACCAAATTCTGACTCAAAAGTATCCATCAAAGAAGAATCTACGATACTCGCCGCCCTTGCTACATCCGTACTAAATAAACCTGACAGATCCCAATGAATACTAGAACCTTCAGCTTTGATCGCCAAATAATTCTTCATACAAAGGATCGATATAATACGCTCTACTGCATCCTCTGTCTTACCAGTCTTACGTGCTAAAACGATCTTATCTGGGACCATACCATGTTCATTCATGAAGTCGATCAAAAGAATAAGAACAATCTCATCTGATGTAAGGCCGAGAAATTCTAAATGATCTAACACCCAATCACGTCTATTTACAAATCTTTGCTCATACCACTTCATATCATGATCCCCTCTCTTTTTATTTCGGTTTTATGATTATCGCAGTTTTATCTTTGTTATGCAATGTCTTTTATATCTATATTTTATTATCAAAATCAGAGAACTTTGCTAAACTAATTAAGAAGGTGCTTTATGATAAAACGTATATTATTAACATTGATGACGCTCTTGAGTATCTACTCGCTATGTGCTGCTGCTTATAGATTATTTGAACCTACAAATATTCACGAGGAAGCAAATGTTTCTTCATATATCAACTATAATTCTTTACGTGAGTATATACTCTCACAAGGGGATCAAACGACAAACATCTTCTTTTTCTACAGCTCTCTTGATGATAATTGTGTTTATGTAAAGAATACTGTCATGCATAGTGTAGAAAAGGAAACAGGTATTGATCTTGAAAATATCATAGATATCGTTGATATCACAGATCTTGAAAAGAACATGGCTACCAATCGTATCGCAGCTGAATGGGGAATCCATACTTGTCCAGCATTTATCTGTGCATCAACAGATGGACAAAACATTACTGTATCAAAGCCGCTGGAATGGAATCCATCTTCTCCAATGACAGCAGCTGATCTTGAACAGTGGCTGAGTGAAAATGGGATATCCAAAGTTAACTAGGGTCTAATTAATTGTGGCCATTTTCCCAAGTTAACTTTGATCACCCCAAATGTAAAAGAGAGGATCCCTCCTCTCATGCAAACTGCTTTATAAGCAGTTTTTTTATTCAACATGTGTCTGCGGCTGGTCTGCCCACAGAGCTTCCAAACGATACTGCTTTCTTGCATCTTCTGTAAAGATGTGCACAACAACCTCACCAATATCTACCAATGCCCAAGGTGTAGAAACACCTTCTTTCATACGAACATGATAACCATGTTTCTCTGCTTCTTCTTCTGTATAATCAGCAAGTGCTGCTGCCTGTCTTGGATTATTCGCTGTACAAACAACAAAATAATCTGTATAAGGATTAGCTGCCATCATGTCGATTACAGTAATATCCTTTGCAAGCTTATCACTCAATGTTTTTGTTACAACATTTAAAAGTTCAGACATGTATTCCCTCCGTTTTCAATATGTATTCTTTTGACTGCTTCTTTACCAGCGCTGCTGCCTTCTTTAGATCTCTCTTAGCAAGTTCCGTTTCTTTTGAGGTATCATAGCCGCGCAGTGGTTCGATCTTATCTGCTATATATAAAATACGGTCAAGATCTGTCAAACCATCGCCAAGGGTATGATGTTCGATTGCATGCAGAACATCATCACCCACTGGACCGAGATGAGTTTTGATCCATAGTACAGCAGTATATGCATGCCATACTTTCGGACTCATTTCCAAAAGAGCAGGATGCCTATCTGCAATTAAAGCACGTGCTTCCTCTTCTGCCATATTCTTTGTAATATCATGAAGAATTCCTGCTTTCCAGGCTTTTTCTTCATCTAGATGATGTGCTTTCGCAAGCATCACTGCTGTTTGGGCTACAGACTTTGAATGTTCGAACCGGGAGGCTTTGCAATGTACCTTAGCAGCCTCCTCAAAATACCAACCTCTATCCAGCATTACATGACGAACAGAACGAGGAACGAGGAAGAAATCACCACTTCTGGCTTTTTCTTCTCCCTCTTCACACCCTTCCATTAAATTTACAACATCATCCTTACACATCGTATGTAATACTTCCAGCTTTGGGAAACATTTCAAAGCAGTCTCTAACAAATACAATCTTGCTTCTAAAGAAAGAACGCCTCTGCCCCATGGCATTAGATAGATCTTATTTTGCTTGCTTTCCTTCAATAAAGTACGTGCGTAGGCGATCTCTTCTTCCGTCACCGGATCGAACGGACACAACAAGATCATCCTCATGGGAGAAGGATCTTCGGCTCCTTTGCTTTTTTATAAAGTACAATCGTACGCCCAATGATCTGTACGATTTCACTCTTTGTCATCATTCCAAGATCGAATCCAAGTTCTTTGAGATCATCTGTCGGTGCTGTCTTCAGCACACTGATCTTTACAAGCTCGCGAGCTCTAAGCGCATTATTGATCGTTTCAAGCAGCGTATCACTCAAACCATCCTTACCGATTTGAAACAGCGCTCTTTCTGTCTGCGCAAGAGAACGCAGATATGATTTCTGTTTACCAGTCAACATTACAACATTGCCTTTCTAAATGTCACATTTACATTCTTTGGTGCCTTCACACTGATCGTAGATACCTGTCCAGAGATACATACCCACCCCAGTCCGTCAATCACGCAATCGACTTTATCATATTCCTTACGAATTGACGAGGTCCAAAATGAATTTCTTACAGGTATAGGACGGAACATTTCGTCATAGTGTTTCTCCCAAAGTGCATCTGCATTTTCTGCCTTACCTCTATGGATCGTAACTTTATCACTCAAATAGAATACTGCCGATGCATGGTCACATCCATATAAATCAATACGAGCCAATCCACCAATTGCAAATGACTGGTTTTTATTAATCTGAAATACCTGCGGTTTAATCGTCTTAGAAGGAAGGATCGTTTTGAGATCATCTTCTTTTACTTCCATCAATATACTACCAGCAATCTCGATACCAGGTGTATCGATATACTTCACACCATCGATCTCCAGTTCATTAAAATCGATCGTAGTACCAGGATAACGAGAAGCTGTCAGTCTTTCACTCTGCATGAGGTTATTCAGCAATGTACTCTTGCCGGCATTTGCTCTACCCATGACAACAACAGGTCTGCCCTTACCGTACAATCTTACTGCTTCTTTTACTTCTGCTGTACCTAGACCTTGCAGTTTGCTTGTGATTACCAGTCCGCGTACAGAAATACCCAATTCTTTCAAACGTCCAAAAACAAAGCGTGCTGTCTTTTCGTCACTCAATGTATCTGGCAGAATATCTCTCTTTGCGGCCACCATGATGATATCTTTATTACCGATGCGACGAGATAATCCCGGAATCATGCCTGCTTCAAAGTCAAAAAGATCAACGACCCAAAGAACCAAACAGTCCATTTCACTGATTCGTTTCAAAACAACATCTGGATCAATACCTGTTTTCATTGAGATCGTAAGATCATCATAATGCATCAATCTAAAACAACGCTGGCAGTAATCACTGCCTTCTTTCGGCGTATAACCGATCGCTTTTGGATCATTGCTCTGCAACAATGCTCCGCATCCTTTACAATTCCCCATAATATTCACCTTTCCTCGGCATGTCTTTCAGCAGTCTGCATAATGACCTGGAAATTAATTTTACACCTTTTCCAAAAATATTATTATCATTCGACAACGGATCAACCAAAATCGTCAGGATCCCCATCCGATTAGCGCCAGCTATATCTGTTAAGACCTGATCACCAACCGCTGCTGTTTCTTCTGGTGTAAAACCATATTTCCTCAAAATCTTCTTATAGCCGAATTTTAATGGTTTGACACAAAAGGAAAAGAAATCAATATCCAACTGCCGGCATCTTTTTTCTGTAATATCTGAGATATTATTACTCATGACAACAGGTTTAATACCAGCCCGCTTCACAGCCTGCACATAGTTTTTTACATATTCTGGAATATGTGTCTCTACTGCACTGACAAGGGTATTATCCATGTCAAGAAGCAGGAGTTTTATCCCCCTCTCTTTTAAGCTTTCTGGCGCAATAGAAAACACATCTGGATAGTAATATGCAGGCTTAAAAAAATTCCTCATCCTTTATCTCCGTCAAATAAACTGATTTTTTCAAAATCATCGTGCAGCTCATCGCTCTTTCCTTCAGGGTAATCCAGAATGCGGCATTCTTCAATCCCTTTTCGCAAATACCAGCCTTTTTTTAATTCAACTGGAACAGAGAAACCATTTTCTTTCTGTTTCAGTACGATCTCCATGACTCCAAGTTCATGTTCTTCAGGATCGGCAAAGACAAGTCTATCTCCTGCATCTGCTCCAAGACACATTGCTAACACACTTGGGTTTGCTTTCAATTTACGACAGATCATTGTTCCTTTAGCAGGACGATTCGCACGCTGTAGATCACTTGTCTTAATTCTCTTAACAGCACCAGATGTAGTAATGAATATCGCACTTGTTGTACCAGCATGGAGAATATTTCCGTAAGCTAGACTATCTCCTGCTTCTACATTCATAGCCTTTACACCCTTTGATCTTACGCCATTGCTCGGAATTTGATCTACACTAAAGATATATGACAAACCATTTCTTGTAACGAGCATAACCTCATCATCCTCATATGCACAAAAAGCATGTAGCAATTCCCCGCCTGTGATCTTCATCGCTGGTACTACTTTGTTATTGCGTTCGATTTTAAAACCGGATACTGGTGTCTTTTTGATATAGCCATTCGAACCGACAGTGATGATAGAAGCATATGTATGGAAGTCCTTTACTAAAATCGCAGAAACGATCTTATCCTCCGCCTCGATCCGCACGACTTTGTTCAAATGCATACCAACATCTTTCCATTTACCATCTTCGATCTGCCATATAGGAAGGTAAGCATAATTTCCCTTAGAGGTAAAAAGAAGCAAAGTATCCAACGTATCACATTCCAAAACACCGATCAAAGCATCCCCTTCTTTAAGACCTGTAACTTGGCCTTGGGAGGCATTATAAGAACGTAGTGATACACGTTTTACATAACTATCACGAGATACTGTGACCATCACGCGTTCATTCGCAATCATGGAAGTACGGTCGATCACGATATCAGAGACCTTTGCCTCGATCTTCGTACGACGGTCATCGCCATATTCCTTTTTAACAGCTTTCAGTTCTTTTACGATCACCGATTTCAATACACGTTCATCTTCAATAATAGCCTTTGTCTCTTCAATCTGGTTAACGAGTTCGGCAAATTCCGCTCGTAATTGTACGATATCTGTATTACTCAAACGGTATAGACGTAAGGAAACAACAGCTTCTGCCTGCAGCTCATCAAAAGCATACTGAGCCATCAAGTTCTTTTTAGCATCACTCTTATCTTTTGATGCACGAATGATCGCAATAACTTCATCCAAGATAGAAACTGCCTTCATCAGACCTTCGATGATATGACATCTTTTTTCCATACGGTCTAATTCATAATGAGAACGGCGCAGTACAACTTCTTTACGGAAATCCAAGAAAGCATCCAGAAGTTCGATCAAACCCACTTGTACAGGTCGTTTATCAATAATGGCGACGTTGTTGTAATTGTAATATACCTGCAAATCCGTATTCTTGTACAAATAATTCAAGATCATCTGTGCATCTGCATCTTTACGAACATCAACTACAATACGCATACCATTCCGGTCAGATTCATCGCGAACATCCATAATACCGTCAATATCCTTAGATACGCGTATCTCATCCATCTTCTTGACAAGGTTGGCCTTAACGACTTCATATGGAATCTCTGTCACAACAATCTGCTGACAAGTCTTCTCATCAACGATTTCACACTTAGAACGGATCACGATCTTTCCTTTCCCAGTCATAAAAGCATCTCGGATGCCTTTTTCACCTTGTACGATCGCTCCCGTTGGAAAGTCTGGTCCAGGGATAATCCCCATCAAGTCATCTACTGTACAATGGGGATGCTGCAAACGCCAAATAGAGGCATCTACTACTTCTTTCAAGTTATGCGGCGGCATATTCGTTGCATAACCTGCCGCAATACCTGTTGCACCATTGACAAGCATCACAGGGAAAGGAACCGGCAATACAGTAGGCTCATTCTCTGTATCATCAAAGTTAGGAGCCATTTCTACTGTATCTTTGTCCAAGTCATCTTCCATGACCTGCGTTACCTTTGCCAATCTAACTTCCGTATATCGCATTGCCGCTGCTGGGTCATCATCAATAGAACCGTTATTACCATGCATGTCGATCAAAGGCAATCTGACCTTCCAATCCTGTGACATACGCACCATAGCATCATATACAGATATATCACCATGAGGATGGTAATTACCAATGACAAGACCAACTGTCTTAGCAGACTTACGATAAGCATGGTCCCATGTATTGCCATCATGATACATCGCATAAAGAATTCTACGCTGTACAGGCTTTAGACCATCGCGCGCATCTGGAAGTGCTCTTTCCTGAATAATATATTTCGCATAACGACCGAAACCGTTACCCATGATGTCCTCAAGGAGCTGGGGAACATATCTTGTGTTATCTTCGATTTTTTTCTTCTTAGCCATTAACCTTCCACCTTAAAATCATCTTCCAATGTAAATGACACATTCTCTTCGATCCATCTTCTACGTTTCTCAGCATTATCTCCCATCAAAGCTGTCACTCTCTTATCCGCCATAGAATTATCATCAATTCCAACACGGATCAAAGTTCTGCTGGCAGGATCCATTGTTGTCTCCCAAAGCTGGGAAGCATTCATTTCACCAAGACCTTTATATCTTTGAATATCACATTTACCATACTTTTTCTTCAATACTTCTAATTCTTCATTTGTATAGCAATACTCACTCTGTTTTCCCTTTGTCACTTTATACAATGGCGGCAAGGCAATATATACCATACCGTGTTCGACCAAAGGTCGCATATAGCGGTAAAAGAATGTCAACAGCAGGATCTGAATATGCGAACCATCATCATCCGCATCGGTCATGATGATAACTTTGTTATAGTTGCTTTCTTCCCAGTTGAAGTCAGCACCTACGCCTGCTCCTAATGTATAGATCAGTGTATTGAGTTCTTCGTTCTTTTCAATATCACTCATCGAGCATTTTTCTGTGTTCAACACTTTACCTCGTAAAGGCAGGATAGCCTGATAGTGGGAATCTCTTCCTTGTTTTGCAGAACCACCGGCAGAATCACCCTCGACCAGAAATAATTCTTTAATAGAAGCATCTTTTGTCTGGGCAGGGGCAAGCTTACCTGACAGCACCTTCTCGTTCTTTCCAGCGCGTTTCCCTTTCCGTGCTTCATCACGCGCCTTACGAGCTGCTTCTCTAGCTTGGGATGCTTTCATCATCTTATGTACTAAAGCATCAGATTGGGTCTTATTCTCCTCTAACCAAAAAGCTAGCTTCTCTGCCACAACAGCATCTACAGCAGGCTTTGCGGCAGGTGTTCCTAAACGTCCCTTTGTCTGTCCTTCAAACTGCAGCATCTCTTCTGGCACCGAAACACTCAAGATCGTTGTCAAACCTTCTCTAACATCTGTTCCTTCTAAGTTCTTATCCCGTTCTTTTAAAAGACCATACTTACGTGCATAGTCATTTACAGCTTTTGTAAAAGCACTCTTAAATCCTGCTTCATGTGTCCCACCGTCTGGTGTACGCACAAGGTTAACAAAAGAATATGTATTCTCCTGATATCCATCATTGTACTGGAAAGCACAATCTACATGGATTCCTTGACTATCACCTGTGAATTTCACTGGACTCATCAAAACATTTTTATCTTCATGAAGATATTCCAAGAAAGCTGTCAAACCGTCTTCATAGCAGAAAACAACATCATCTTCGTGTTTCCTTCTCTCATCTTTCACTTCTAAAGTAATGCCGGAAAGAAGGAAAGCTTCTTCTCTTGCTCTTTCACATACTGTATCAAATTTGAAATCTGTCGTTTGAAAGATGGCGGGATCTGGTTTAAAGCGTACAGAGGAACCTGTCTTCTTTGTTTTACCAAGATGTTCAAGATCACCTACTTCACTGCCTCCTTTTGCAAACCGCATCCGGACTAATTCTCCTTCATAAGCAACTTCAACTTCCAACCATTCACTCAAAGCATTTACAACCGAGGCACCTACACCATGCAGACCGCCGGCTGTCTTATATCCGCCTTGGCTGGAGAACTTACCACCTGCATGCAATACCGTAAAGATAACCTGCAATGTATTCATACCTGACGCATGCATACCGATCGGCATACCTCTACCTTCATCACGAACTGTACAGCTGCCATCTGCGCCAAGCACGATCGTGATCTTCTTACCATATCCATTCAAAGCTTCATCAACAGCATTATCGACCATTTCCCAGATCAAATGGTGCAAGCCGTGTGCATCCGTTGATCCGATATACATACCAGGTCTTTTCCTTACAGCCTCCAAGCCTTCAAGGATCTGAATACTGTTATCATCGTAGTTTTGTACCATCGCAATTCCCCTATTTTTCCTACAAACTCTTTTTTGACGTACAAGAAAACTCTATTTCCTGCTTGTATCATGATTATGTATCTTTACAAGGAAAGAAATGTTTCACCAGCTTTCTTTGCCACGGGTGTCATTCTAACACGAAACCACCTCTATGTACGAATAAAAAAGACTGTGCTTACTTCACACACAGTCTGTTATGTTATGCTGCAGCGTTATAAAGTTTGTAATATTCACCCTTCTTTGCCAGCAATTCTTCACTTGTTCCTTTTTCCAATATACCCTTTTCAGAGATGACAATGATCTCATCGGCATTTCGAATCGTAGAAAGACGATGCGCAACAACAAGTACGGTACGTCCCTCTGCTAACTTATCCAATGATTTCTGGATCTGCATCTCTGTTGCATTATCCAAAGCACTTGTAGCCTCATCCAAGATCAAGATCTCAGGATCCTTCAAGAATACACGAGCAATGGAGATACGCTGTCTTTGTCCACCGGATAAACGTAAACCACGTTCTCCAACATATGTATCATATCCATCTGGCAGAGTCATGATATAATCATGAATTTCTGCTTTCTTAGCCGCATCGATCACCTGATCCATAGTTGCCTCTGGTGTTCCATAAGCAATATTCTCACGGATCGTACCAGCAAACAGGAAGACATCTTGTGCAACGATACCAATATTACGACGTAAAGCTGTTCTCTTCATCTTACGGATATCTATGCCATCGATGGAGATCGTACCACTATCCAGCTCATAGAAACGCGGAATCAAGTTGCATATCGTTGACTTACCACCTCCGCTTGGACCTACCAATGCTGCTGTATGACCACTTTGAATATGCAATGACATATGACTGATCACACGATTAGACTCATCTGTTCCATAGTGGAAAGTAACATCATCAAAGTCGATCTCACCATGCAGACGACCAGGATCACAAGCGCCCGGCTCATCTTCCTCTTCTTTCATATCCAAGATCTCACAGTATCTCTTAAATCCAGACATACCTTCCGCGATCTGTTCATATGTATCCACAAACTTTTTCACTGGTGTCAGGAAAGTAGAGATATAGAGGATATAAGCAACAAAATCGCCGCTGTTGATCTCACCTCTAATAAAGAAAAGACCACCAAATACGATCACGATCAAGTAGATCATATCGGTAAAAAAATTCATGCCGGAATTGAATAGAGCAAGGTATTTATATGCCTTACGGCGTGCTGTCTTATACTCATCATTTGCCGTATCAAATTTCACATATTCTGTATCTAACGCATTATATGCCTTTGTCACTCTGACCCCAGCAATACTTGTTTCTACTTTCGCATTGATCTCACCTGTCTTCACACGTGCTTGAGCAAAGGCATCAACCTGTTTCTTACGTACAAGTATGGAAAATAAGATTGCGATCGGCAAAGACAAGAACACAATGATCGTCAATTTCACATCGATCGTCATCAACATCACAAAAGACACGACCAAGGAGACAGCAATAATAAATACATTTTCAGGACCATGATGTGCCATCTCACTGATTTCTTGCAAATCATTGATGATACGTGACATGATCGTACCTGTTTTATTCTCATCAAAGAAAGACACAGGAAGCTTTTCAATATGCTGGAACAACTCTCTGCGCATATCCGCCTGGATCAAGACACCACAGATATGTCCCCAGAAATTGATGAATAAATTCAATAACAACTTGACAATATAAATAACGGCAAGACCAATGCACCATCTCAACATCATCTGAAAATTGCGATCTGGAACATACACATTGATCATTGTACGCACGATCATAGGCATGAACTGATCCGCCATACCAACAAAAAAAGCAGCGGCTAGATCAAGAAGAAAGAGCCCCATATGAGGTTTGTAGTAAACTGCAAATCTTTTAATCATACTTTTCCCCCTTTAGATTAGGGATATCATACCATATTACTATGATTCCTCTCATATTGATGCCTGCATTATGGTAAAATAGCAATTAGGAGGCATACATAATGACAGCACAAATCCTTGTAATCTTGATCAGTTATCTTTTCGGATCCATCCCTTGGGGTTTGGTAATCGGTAAAGTTTTCTATCATAAAGATATTCGAAAAGAAGGCAGCGGAAACATCGGCGGGACAAATGCCGGCAGAGTTCTTGGTAGACCAGCTGCAATTGCCGTTACACTGCTTGATGCTGTAAAAGCATTCTTATCTATGACAGCCGCATACTTCATTGCACCTGATGCTGTGATCTTAGCAGGTCTTGCTTGTGCATTCGGTCATTGTTTCCCTATCTTTGCAGAGTTCAAAGGTGGCAAAGCAGTCGCAACTGCATACGGTTTTTTCCTTGGCATCACACTCTATATCACTGGTCATTGGTTCTGGAATTTCTTTTGGCCGATCATCTTATTCTTTGCCATTTTATATATGACAAAAATGGTATCTGTTTCATCTATTGCGGCCGTATCGATCGAAGCAATCACTTCATGTTTTGTAGATCATAATGCGGTCTTATCCATATCATTGATTGCCCTGGCTTTGTTTATCACATACCGCCACAAGGCAAACCTGATCCGCGTCAAGAATGGCACAGAAAGCAAGATCAAGTGGATGGGTTAATAAAAAGATTCAGGATCTCTGAATCTTTTTTTATCCTATCAACAATACACCGATCATGATCAAGATCTGTGCAGCCACGTAAGTTTCCATCACTCCATGTATATCCGGCTCTACAAACTTCTCCCATGCCACCAAACTATCACTCAACACAAAGAGAACTGATCCAAGCCATAAACACAACCAAGCTTGCAAGGAGACATCCCCATACAAAAGGCACGCACATAAACTCATCATCGAAATGATCACAATGTAGAAGATAACAGGTCTATGCCAGCGTACATCCATATTTCCTCTTAGACTATGATAAAAGTACGTTGCATAACCTAGATAGAACAACACTGCAACAAGGGAAGAAGCAGAAATAGCCGGCACATGTAGCATTATGAACAAAACAAAATACATCACATGTCCTGCTAAAAAAGCAATAACCCAACTAGGAAGGCATGATCATCTTCCCGCATGAGAAAGATATCACCGACCCACCCAAGACCAAGTGCTGCAAGTTCTATCCCTCGTATGGGTATATGAAACCGTAAATAAGCAGAGATGTATACCGCCATGATCAACGGTATAAGAAACGGCTTTGTGCACCTACGATCTTTATGATGATACTTGAAAAATAGATCAGCACCCCAGCAGCACAGCAAAGCAATGATCAATAAAAACATAAAAGAGACAGTCCTTTCACTGTCTCTATTTTACAAAATATCAGACTATTTTAGAAGATATCAATCATATAATACTTTACTTAAGAAATCCCTTGCACGATCACTTTGCGGGTGGGCAAAGAACTCTTCTGAAGTATTCTGTTCCACGATACGTCCTTGATCCAAGAATACGACCTTATTGCCTACTTTTCTAGCAAATCCCATCTCATGCGTAACAACGACCATCGTCATACCTTGTCTGCCGAGTTCACTCATAACATCCAGTACTTCCTTGATCATTTCAGGATCAAGAGCAGATGTTGGCTCATCAAACAACATCATTTCCGGGTCCATGCACAATGCACGTGCAATCGCTACACGCTGTTTCTGACCACCG
Source organism: uncultured Bulleidia sp. (assembly GCA_963556805.1). GTDB lineage: Bacteria > Bacillota_I > Bacilli_A > Erysipelotrichales > Erysipelotrichaceae > Bulleidia. The sequence continues at coordinate 22,441 of CAUWCC010000017.1, forward strand.
GAAAGATTGGATGGATAACTATCGCACTTATCTTCCAAACCAACTTTACGCAGATAACCACGTGCTGTCTTTTCCGCATCCTCACGCGATCTTCCCAACACCTTGATTGGTGCCAAGATGCAGTTTTCAAGAACTGTTTTATTATTGAACAGATTGAAATGCTGGAATACAAATCCGATCTTCTTGCGCTGTTCTTTATATTTCTGCTTATCAGAAGGATCCATGACTTCCCCATTTAACAAGATCTCACCACTATCACGCGTTTCCAAACCATGAAGGCAGCGGCACAAAGTAGACTTACCACTGCCGGAAGGACCGATCAAAGAAACGATATCCCCATCTTCGATCTTCAGATCAATATCCTGCAAAGCATGCAAATGTCCGAAATACTTATTTAAACCCTTTACTTCAATCATGGGTTGCAAGTCTCCTTTCTACAACTTTAGATATCATAGAGATCGTCACTGTCATACATAAATACATAACACCTGCTGCAAGCAGTGGTGGTACATAGTCAAAATACTGCTTACCAAGGATCTGTGCTGCATAGAGAAGTTCTACTGCACCGATCGTGGAGATCAAGGAACTATCTTTGATCAATGTGATAAATTCCGATACAAGCGGCGGTATGATACGCTTGAAGGCTTGTGGCAGGATAATCTCTTTCATCATTGTGCCATAACCAATTCCAAGTGTTTCACATGCTTCCCACTGTCCCTTATCAACACCCTGAATACCAGAACGAATCAATTCCGCCTGATATGCACCAGAGTTGAAGCTCAAGGCTAAGAAACCTGTAATATACGGATCCATACGAATACGCATACCTGTAATAGACTGATAGATGATCGGTAATGCTAAATAGAAGAACATGATCTGCAAGAGCATCGGCGTGCCACGGAATAGTTCAATGTAAAGACCTGATAGGAAATGCAGAAACTTACTATGAGAAAGTTTAGCAGCAGCCAAGATGATACCAATGATACATCCAACAACGATCGCGCCAAGTGCTAATACTAGTGAGATACCTGCACCCTTGATCATGAACAAGATGTTTTCCTGAGATAAGATCGTGCTCATTCTTCACCAACCATCCACTTATTAACGATCTCTGTCTTTGCATCACTATCGTTATATGCATTGATTGCTTCGTTGACCTTATCCATGAGCTCTGTATTTCCCTTCTTAGCGATTACAAAGTTTTCTTCTTCCAAAAGCTGTTCATCCAAGACAGCAAAACCACCCTGTGCAGCATAATTCTTTGCGACTGGTTCATCCATAACAACAGCATCGACCGCACCAGACTTCAAAGAAGCAACTGCCACAGCAGCATCAGAGAATGTCTGTACCTTTGCACCCTTGATTTCTTCAGCACAAGTTTCACCTGTAGACCCCATTTGTGCAGCAACGATCTTACCATCAAGATCCTTAGAAGCTTTCACATCAGAATCCTCTGTCACAAGCAATACCTGTGCAGACTTGTAATACGGTTCTGAATATTCAACAACTCTATCTTCATCATAAGAAATACCAGATACAACAAGATCCAGCTGATCTCCATTCAAAGCAGTGATCAAATTTTCAAAAGACATCTTGCTCCACTGCAAATCATAGGAAGAACCATTCTCATTCATCCAATCAACGACCCATTCCATCATTTCGACATCAAGACCACCCAATTCACCAGAAGTATCGATCGTATCAAATGGCGGATAATCAGGGGAAATACCTACAACAAGAGGTGTCTTGCCGCTTTCTGGGGCAGATGTAGAACTACTTTCCTCCTTTGTACCGCAGGCTGTCATACTGAGAGCCATCACAGCGGCCAAAAATGTTTTTGTCAGGTTAATTGCTTTCATTTCTTTTTCCTCAACTTTCTTTATTTTGGCAACGGCCCCAAAACAAAAAGCCGTCACCTGTTTCCAGAGACGACTTATATCGCGGTACCACACTGGTTGCCGGTGAAAACACCGACCTCTCTATCTTTAACGCAGACTCACGTTCTCTACTACTCATATGTTCATAGAGACTTCTCCCAGATGCGGTTCACTGAGATTCTATCTGCCGGGCTCTCACCAATCCCCAGCTCGCTTCAGACTCCTATCAGCTACTCTTCTGTTCATTGAAGTTGTTTATAAATTTAATATCTGAAACAAACTTTGTCAATACCAAATTTGAAATTTAGTCCATGTCTTTGAGGAATGCAATATATGCACGATATCCCTCATAAACATCAGCCTTAGACACGATCTCACATGGAGAATGCATATTCTGTACAGCAATACCAGCATCTACAACATCCATGTTCAAGTTAGCAGCGATGTAAGCGATCGTACCGCCACCGCCCTTATCTACAGAACCAAGCTCACATGTCTGGAAAGCAACTGCATTATCATCCATGACTCTTCTTACCTTTGCAAAGTACTCTGCATTTGCATCATTGCAGCCGGACTTACCACGTGCACCTGTATACTTGTTGTAGCAAATACCACAACCGAAATGAGCAGCATTCTTCTGATCAAATACAGAATCATAGAGCGGATCTACAGCAGCAGATACATCACTAGACAACATTCTAGAATTTGCCATTGCATGGTTGAAATCAACCAAAGAACAAGAACCCTGCAAAGCCAAGAGTTCTGCTGTTACATGAGAGAAGTAAGCAGACTGCATACCTGTATTACCTACAGAGCCGATCTCTTCTTTATCAACGAGAATGCAGCAAGAAGTTCTTTCTGGTTCTTCTAATTCGAAGATCGCACGCATAGATGTATATGCACAAACACGGTCATCGTGTCCATAACCCATGATCATGCTGCGATCAAGACCAAAGTCTCTTGCTTCACCAGCTGGAACAACTTCCAATTCAGCACTCATGAAGTCATCTTCTTCGATGTCATACTTTTCCTTCAAAAGATCCAAAACATACTTCTTAACTGGATCCTTTTCACAGTCCTTAGCAGGTACAGAACCAACCAGCAAGTCAAGATCTTCACCTGTAACGATCTCAGAAGCACTTCTCTTCATCTGATCGTTGGAAAGATGAACAAGGATCTCAGTGATACCAACAACTGGATCTGTTGGATCTTCACCGATCACAACATTCACAACAGAACCGTCCTTCTTGCATACAACACCATGCAAAGCCATCGGACGTGTTGTCCACTGATACTTCTTGATACCACCATAGTAGTGTGTATCCATCAAAGCCAAGCCATCCTTTTCATAGAGTGGATGCTGCTTCAGATCCAGACGCGGAGAGTCGATATGTGCGCCAAGGATATTCATACCTTCTGTCAACGGCTTCTTACCGATGACAAACAACACAAGGTTCTTACCGCGATTGATGGAATACAGCTTATCTCCAGCCTTGATCTCCTTTACATCCGCAATATTCTTAAAACCATGTGCAATTGCTTCTTTTTCACTTTCTGTAGTAAACTCACGTTCTGTCTTTGCATAAGACAAGAACTGACGATACTCTTCATTGAAAGCATGCAATGCATTCAACTGACTATCATCATACTTTTCCCAGACTGTCTTCATCATCATTACCTCCTTCGATCATGTCTGAATATATCTAAATACTGCCGTTCTCCTGCCATATGCACGATCATACCTTGAGCTGTATGATCCAGCACTTTTGTACGCAGCACAACCGCGTATTTCTCATAATCACCAAGTCTAGCATAAGGAATCTCAAAATCCCCTTCATCTTCTATCGGATACAACATATCCAATATCTTGCGTGTCATTTCTTCTATACCTTGTCCAGTTACACAAGATGTCATGATACCGTTCTCATGATGCTCCTCAGTCAATAGATCACACTTATTGAACACCTGTAATAAAGGAATCTCATCCGCATGGATCGTATGCAATGTATCCATAGTCACTTGCATTTTATGTTCCCAATCTGGATCTGATAGATCGACGACATGGATCAATAGATCTGCATCTACCGCCGCATCCAATGTACTTTGGAAAGCATCGATCAGCTCATGAGGCAAATCAGAAACAAAACCTACTGTATCATAAAGAAAGAAAGACATCTTATCATATGTTATCTTTCTGACACTCGTATCCAGTGTAGCAAACAACATATCTTCTTCAAAGGCAAAAGAACCCGCACTCTGAAATTTTTTCACGCATGTATTCAATAAAGAGCTCTTACCAGCATTGGTATAACCTACAAAAGCAGCTCGCTTCATCATCGTCTTTGATCTTCTACGTTCATCCTGTCCCTTTTGCACAGAGATTGCTTCCAGTTCTTTACGTAAAGAAGCGATCCTCTTTGCATACTTTCTCTCAATCACAGCCGAACGCATTTCACCTGCACCACGGTTACGAAAGGAACCGCGGGAATGTTCGCTTTCTTCCATGTTGGCATACAACACACGGGGCAGATCATATTGTAATCTAGCCATTTCTGTTTGCAGCTTAGCCTGCTTGCTGCGGGCACGCATAGAAAAGATACGCAAGATAAGGGCAGTACGGTCGATCACATCTACACCACATATTTCAGCTATACGTTGGGCTGTCTGAACACGCAATGGGTTCAAAAAGACAACGCCATCTGCCTCACTATCACGTACTTCATCCGCTAGTTCTACTAATTTTCCTGAACGAAAAGCAGTATGGGGATCCATGGAAATAGACTGCTGCGTCACCTCTCCAACCACCTGCATCCCACAAGCCAAGATCAATTCATGACATTCCTTCATGGACATCTCAAAGGCAGATCTATCTTCGCGTAAAGATACTCCTGCCAACACTACATTTTTCATCTTATTCCTCAATCAATTTCACAAAGAAAGATACCCCCAGCTGTTTTCCGAATTTACAACCAGCTTCCGGCAGCTCTCCTGTTTTCACAAACCCGCATGCATGATGCAACTTTTCACTTGCTTCATTGCCGCATGTGATGACCGACACGACCAAATGTACACCTCTTGCCCTAGCCGCCTCTAATACTGCCATCATGAGCTTTCTACCGATACCTTTCCCCCGTACTTGTGCATCTACGTATACCGAAAGATCCTTCGATGCCGCAAATGCTTCACGCTCACTATAAGGAGATAAATATGCATATCCTAAAACACATCCATTTTCTTCATATACAAACCAAGGATCCTCTGCCTGTATAGTCTCTACACGCTGCATAAAAGCAGATAAAGACAATGGTGTGATTTCAAAGGTAGCTGTATCGTTCACGATATAGTAATTGTAGATCTCTAAACACCGCGCGATATCACCTTTACAGAGCTCTCTGATCATCGCTCGAACACCGTTTCACCTTCACTCACTGTCATCATGACACGGCATTTTTCTAGATCTGTTGGAGCAATTTCATGCAGATCCTTTTCCAATACAACAAAGTCTGCATGATAACCCTCACATAATTTTCCTGTTTCCTCCATGCCCAAAAGAGATGCTGCTTTTTCTGTATATGACAAAACAGCTTCATCTACTGTCATTGCTTCTTCTGGGGTTATTGTATTGCCGCTTTGATCTGCTCTTGTAACAGCAAACGAAATACCGCGTAATACATTTGGTACGCATACTGGAGAATCTGAACCATTACCGCAAGAACAAGCTTCCAATAAAGTCTTATGCGGATAAGCACTCTTTTGCAAAACTTCCGGAACCACTTCTTTTACAAGTGCTGCATCATCACCAATAAACAAAGACTGGAAATAACAACCAAGTCCTAGTTTCTTGATCTTCGTTACCTGATCATGGCGCATGATCTGACAATGTACGATACCATCTCCTAATGGATTCCCTTCATACATCTCATTTCCAAACACAGCCAAAACTTGATCTAACGCAGCATCACCGATGCAATGTATAATCACGCCCATATTAAAACGATTTGCCATCTGTACCAACAAACGCATATCTTCTTCCTTGTAGAGAAGATCACCTGTTGTTTCCGTACCTATATACGGTTTGGACAAAGCTGCTGTATGGGCACCGAGAGAACCATCCGCGATCAACTTCAAAGGACCAATAGTAAAATGTCCATGCGTGACGCCTTGGGAATACCCCTCATCCAAAAAAACAGCAAATTCTTTAGCATCTTTAAACTCACATTGTTCTATGATATGTAGATGCAGACGTTCCTGATACGCCAATTGTTCATATGCTGTCAAAACAGGTCTATACTCATCTGTCACCGACAAGAAATCATCTGTACCAACACTTGTAATACCAAAGGAAGCACAGTATCTCTCTGCTTCCAAGATCATATCCTTGATCTCTTCCACATCAGGCTGAGGCATCTTGCTCTGTACAAGATCAACAGCCTTCTCACGCACGATACCATATTCCAGATCGATCGTACCGCCTTCACATACCGTTTCTTCATCGATCGCCATCATATCCAATGCCTTGGAATTCAAAACAGACTCATGCCCGCACACTCTTCTCAAAACGATTGGCTTTTCACTGGATATTTCATCCAAAAAAGAACGATCGATCCTGCCATCCGTGTACAAAGAATCATCATATCCTCTGCCAATGACCCACTTCCTGCTATCAAAACATGCTGCCTGCAATTTCTTGGCTACTTGGGCTCGGGATGTACAACCGATTAATTGTACATTTCGCAGATAGTATCCTGTCTCTAATAAATGCATATGACTATCTACAAATCCTGGTACAACATACATGCCCGCAAGATCGATCGTCTCTTCATTCGGGGCAACATCTGCTAATATCTCAGCATTTGCACCAAACTTCGTAAAACGACCATCTTCTATGATAAATGCCTCATCATCACGGTCAAACATCCTGCAATTCAAAAATGCTCTACGCATATCATTCCTCCAAGTTCTACATCAATATGATGAAAAGACTGATTTTCATCAGTCTCTTACAACCATTCAAATCTCGTATCGTACGCCTGTTCGATCTCACCAATACTATTGATGACATCTTTCTTATCGTACAGCAAACCACTTGCCACTATCCATCTGGTTTCCGTCTCATGACGATGATAGATCACCCCGATCACATAACCTGTAAAACTCTCTATCGGCTCTCTAACACCATATACATATGCATTTTGGAAATCACAGTCATCAGCCATGTCCGTCTCTACATAACCATAATTGGCTGTAAATACAACATCCGGCAAAGTTGGATGCATGGATCCGTATGGATGATCCACGACCACCGTCACTTTCTTTCCAAGGACCTCTCTGCCACGAAGATATTCCATACTTTGAAAGACCATATCGCCAGCCTTGTCCTCTTCCCCATTCTTCTCAAAGTTCATATGTTCATAAAAGGAAACCGCCTGCGGTAAGGCATGAACAGTAATACGCTGTACTTCATCCAACGCCGCCTGTGCAATCAAAGCATCCATCAGTTTTTTTGCAGCCTTTCTGTTGCGATCTTCTTTTCTTACAAAAATCAATGAGATATGGTAACTATCTGGATCATACGCCAGAACTCCCTTCAGATCCCCATCATAAGCACCAAACCAAGCTAGTTCTGTACCATGCCCCGAAAGAAATTCCAAAAAAGATTGTGCAGCTTTCCGTGAAAGTCCGAGATTCCCCTCTCCAAAAAACACTTCCTTAGCGAGATTCAAGCCATCATGAACCTCATTGCCGTACAGTCTCTCTACACGCATTACAACTCCAAATTACGGTCGTAGAAAGGAACCCCATCCTTCACGATCGTCTTTTCTGATTTCTCATCATACCACACAAAACCAACTGGCATATTCTTTGCCAATGGCTCTGCTACAGCAGTCAGCTTAGCAAATATCTCTTCATCATGCTCATCAGCTTCAACGACCAAAGCAAAGCCAATGGAAAGACCTGCAGTTCTCTGCTTCAGCCAAACACGAGAAATACGCTTATCTTCCGCACAAAGATCATACAAAGCAGTTACCATCTTTGTTGGATACACATGCGGTTCGCTATAAGATGCAACTGCATTCATCGTTGGACGCGGTGCTGCGGGTCTCTTCGGCGGTTCGATCAAACCCGCCAGCAACAGAACAAGATTCTTCGGAATTACAATATTATCAGAACCTGGGTTGATGATCACACCCATAGCATTGTTATTCTTGCCATTCAGCATATTACCGAAATCTTTAATTGTACGCACAAGATCCTTCGGCTGTTCTGTACCAAAAGAAATCTTCTTTGTCTCCTCAAAACTTGTGAAAGCTGGGAAGAATGTCTTACCATCATTTGTATTCAGCAAGAAAAACTTCACCTGATCCGCATGCATACGCGGTGTTCCGTTTTCATCCGGTGTGATCTCAAATGAACATGGTGCAATCAATCTTGCTTTCTGCAGCTCCTCAGACAACTTTGCCTGCTTTTCTGGTGTACTGCCTTCCTTCAAAGCACGGATTGCTTCTTCCAATGTCTTATTCTCGATCGGCGGCATGACCGTTTTATCTGTATTTGTCATAAACTACCTCTTTTCCTGTAGTTTAGTATAACGTTTATGAAACTACGAAACAATGTACAAGCTCCTATGTTTCGCAAATTTTCACTCTCTTTTGTATTTTTTTGGCTTAATTAAGTAATTTTGGACTTTTGTGCTTAGTGTACGTGACTGTGTAC
>CAUWCC010000018.1:0-29996 GCA_963556805.1 uncultured Bulleidia sp.
TGTGCTCTATCCAGCTGAGCTATATGGACGTGTCTGATATATGATTATAGCCCGATCAAAGTCGAACTGCAATCCCTTATTTAGTTTTTTTTGAGGTGGCCGTTGTAACGCAACCTTAGGAGGCGATCGCTCTATCCAGCTGAGCTATATGGACATATGTCGTTTGGTGATATTCCCGAACTACAGAGACATCTTATTACATAAGTGTAATGTAATTACTATTATATCGTTCCTCCCCATGATGTGCAATGTCGACTCAAGCATATTATATCCTGCTCTAAAGCTATTCCTTGCCAAACAAAAACACTCTTTCGCTATAACAAAAGAGTGTTCATTCTTCACTTCTTCAACAATGTAATACCAACAACAGCGATCATGGTCAACCCTGTCCAAGACAGCAAACTATTCTTTACACCTGTTTCCGGTTTTGTTTCTGCATCCGGACTTGGTTTTGGTGATACTGTAGGCTTCGGTGATGTTATTGGGGTTGGTGACGGTGATGGAGAGGGTGCTGCGGATGGAGAAGGTTCCGGCTTTGGTTTATATGTATTCACAAAAGAAACACGAACAGTCTGCTTCTTCACGATCTCTCCTGACGCATTGTTAGATGTGATCTGATACCCTCTGTCATCTTAGGTTCATGATCAGATACGATCTCAAAACCTTCATTTCCAAATACGTAATCAGGGTCATCACTTATAATCTCCATGCCTGCTGGAACTTGCAACTGATACTTACCATGATATGCGGCCGGTTCTTCTACATATACTTCCCCTGTGTGCCACTTCTGATCTTCCCCGTTATATGTAAAGACTACATCACCTGCCAGTTTGACTCGATCCACATCTGGCTCACCATGCAATACATCCCCATGCAGCGAACTTTCAAACAATTTCTCAGCTAATGGCTGTAGAGATGATAGGTTGTTATCTGGGATCTTATATTCACATAGTGTCTTCCAAACTGCATTCTGCGTTGCTTCATACGCTTGCGTTCTAGTCACATAGTAGTCATCACCGTAAATAGACGCAAAGTTATGCATCGGATCCTTACCTGTATCTGCCGCCATGCTGGAAGCTGCTTTATAGAAAGGTGTATTCACGATCTGACCGTGTGTAAGACCATTGGAGGTTGTACCGCCAGTAAAGAATAACTTACCTGTATCTCCTAAAAACTTTAACAGCAGATCCTTTTTTTCTGATCATGATTCTCCCAATCTTTATAAGAAAAGCGTTGTCCATCTAAATACGGGAATGCTTTTGCTAAGATCGGTGTTACTTTCAACATGTGATCGAACTCACTCTTGGAAGGAATCGGCACTTGGTCTTCTTCCACGATCTTATACATGTGCTCGCCATTATACGGGAAACCTATATATAACAAACGAGCTAACCGATGCATGCATTCTTCATAATCTTTCCTAGACGCAAAGTCTTTCTCCGTCAAATAATCCTTGGTTATATGACGGAACTGTACCATCCTCCATCTGTGGTACATAGTGAGGCCAATTTAATTGATTATTCATGCAAAACAAAACAATATTCTTACCCATCCAGTCTGGATCATCATTCACATAGTGAATATTATCTTTGTATTGTACTGTTACCCCCTTTTTCTCTTGGGCATGTACACGTTCCATACCGAAAACACAAGAAATTACGGTAATTGCAGCCATGCACAATCTCCAAAACTTGTGCATACTCTTCTTTTTCATTTTTCCCTCCTTGCACATAAAAAGTTATATGTCATGCTTTAGCAGTCTAGCACCCCTTCTATGTGAGTAATAAGGAAAAAAACTATCATATGCCTTTGTTTTCCTTTGTATTTTGCTAGAATAAACAAGAAATGTGAGGTATACCCATGATACGTTCTTTGTTTTTAGATCTAGATGATACGATCTTAGATTTTCATAAGGCAGAAGATATTGCTATTCGAAAAGCATTTCTTTCATTAGGGATCACACCTAGTGAAGAAATCATTGCTAGGTATAAAGAGATCAATCATGAACATTGGCTGATGCTGGAACAAGGGATTTTAACGCGTGATGAAGTCGTTGTACAGCGTTTTAAGAAATTATTTAAAGAGATGCATCGTATGGTCGATGCGGAAATTGCAGCTAAAGCATATGAATATGAATTATCTAAATGCCATGACTATATGCCAGGTGCAGAGGATACGATCAAGCAACAGTTATTTGGAAAATATGACTTATATCTTGCTAGCAATGGTACACCATTTGTACAGCACAAAAGACTTTCTGAAGCTGGTTTATATCCTTACTTTAAACAAGTATTTGTATCTGAAGAGATAGGTTACAATAAGCCGGATGTCATGTACTTTAAAACATGCTTTGCGTGCATAGATAATTTTGATCCTGATACATGCATGATGGTAGGTGACTCCCTATCTTCCGATATACAAGGCGGTATAAACGCAGAAATCAAAACATGTCTTGTTTCTCCTTCTCCCATAGCATCAACGATCCAGCCTGACTATACGATTGCTTATTTGAAAGATCTCCCTGCTCTATTGGAAACTCTTTAGTATACAGCATGTAAAACATATTTCATATTGCAATTCATTTCCTTTATGTTTAAAATAGTTTTACATGGTCATCGGAATATGGCGCAGATTGGTAGCGCGCTTCGTTAGGGACGAAGAGGTCATGGGTTCAAATCCCGTTATTCCGACTTCGATAGATCCTCAGTTTTTTCAATATCTGAGGATCTTTTATTTTCCTTAAACTAGGCAAATTAAGGACATCTGGCATATGACAATAATGGTCATTTGTCAAAATACATGATATCTTCATATAATTTTCAGTGTTTTTTTTATGCTCATATTCACAAGTGTGCTACCATTCATATGTAATCGAAATGAGGTGATTTCTATCAAAACCGAACAGCCGAAAAAACCGATGCTCTATTACTTTGCGGTTATCATCCTGATCATGACATTGATCAACTTGATCTTAATGCCATCTATGGGTGAATCACAGATCCAAGATGCATCGTATGACCAGTTCATTACCGAAACAAACAACGATAAGATCGATGAAGTTGAAGTACAAGACAATCAGATCTTATATACACTCAAGGGGGATGATTCCAAGATCTATCGCACAGGTAAGATGTTTGATCCTGATTTAACGAATAGACTTGCTAAGCATGATGATGTCAAATTCAAGGCAGATATTCAGCAGAAAACATCACCTATCTTGATGTTTATCGTTGAGTGGATCCTGCCATTACTTGTAGCTGCTGTCATTTGGAACTTCTTAATGAAGAGAATGATGGGCGGCGGCAAAGGTGGTGCTGGTGGTCCAATGAGTTTCAATATGGGTAAATCCAATGCCCGTGTCTATGTACAATCCCAGCAAGGGATTCGTTTCCAAGATGTCGCTGGTGAGGATGAAGCAAAGGAATCTTTGCAGGAGATCGTGACGTATCTTCATGACCCAAACAAGTACAAACAGATTGGTGCAACAATGCCTAAGGGCGTTCTTCTTGTAGGTCCTCCTGGTACTGGTAAGACAATGCTTGCCAAAGCCATTGCAGGTGAATCTAATGTTCCATTCTTCTCGATCTCAGGTTCTGAGTTCGTAGAAATGTTTGTTGGTATGGGTGCATCCAAGGTAAGAGATCTGTTTAAACAAGCAAAGGAAAAAGCACCATGTATCGTATTCATCGATGAGATCGATGCAATTGGCGGCAAACGTAATACAGGCGGTATGTCTGGAGGAAATGATGAACGTGAGCAGACACTGAATCAGTTGTTAACAGAGATGGACGGATTTGAAGGCAATACAGGTGTTGTGATCCTGGCTGCTACAAATAGACCAGAATCTTTGGATCCTGCCCTTTTAAGACCAGGACGTTTTGATCGTCGTGTTCCAGTTGAGCTACCGGATCTAAAGGGTCGTGAGGAGATCCTCAAGGTCCATGCTAAGAAAGTAAAGACAGAAGCAGACATTGACTACAATGTCATTGCTAGAATGGCAAGTGGTGCTTCTGGTGCTGAACTTGCCAACATCATCAACGAAGCAGCCTTGCGTGCTGTTCGTGAAGAACGTCAGACTGTTACACAAAAAGATATGGAAGAAAGCATCGAAGTCGTCTTTGCTGGTTATCAGAAGAAGAATGCGATCTTGACACCAAAAGAGAAACTAACTGTTTCTTATCATGAAGTTGGTCATGCCTTGGTTGCTGCTTTACAGACACATAGTGCCCCTGTCCAGAAGATTACGATCATCCCTCGTACAAATGGTGCGTTGGGTTATACAATGCAGGTCGAAGAAGGAAACCACTATTTGTATACAAAGGAAGAGTTGGAGAATCGTATTGCTACATTAACAGGTGGTCGTGCTGCAGAAGAAATCGTCTTCAACACGATCTCTACTGGTGCAAGTAATGATATCGAACAAGCCACTAAGGTAGCGCGTGCTATGATCACGCAGTATGGTATGTCAGATGACTTTGATATGGTAGCGATGGAATCTATCAACAATAAGTATCTCAGCCAAGATGCAAGTCTTGCATGTTCTGATGATACTGCTGCCATCATCGATTCTAAAGTCATTGAACTTGTGCGTTTCCAGCATGATAAAGCTAAAAAATTATTACAAGAACATCGTGCCGATCTTGATCGTATTGCAAAATACCTCTACGACAAGGAAACGATCACTGGTGAGGAATTTATGGATATCTTGAATCATCCTGAAAAAGAGGTCCTTTCAGAATAAGCAAAAACCTCGTTCATATAAATGGACGGGGTTTTCTTATGCCTAAAACACTATATTTCACAACACCTTCCAGAAAAGGCATATACACTGTCATTTGCCCCTTTCTACACCAACTTCGATATCATATTATCACTTCACCACAGATCACGCTGTAATGCACCATAAACAACGTAAAAAGGGATGCTCAGCATCCCTTCCCATCTAACGAACAAGCCTGTCCGCTCACTTCCTCAATAACACCACCAAGTTCTCTTACCGTGTCTTTCCAGCGTAAGGTCTTAGTACCGTCATCTTTTACGATAAATGGAATACCGACCGTTCCCTTCTCTCTAGCTTTTGCCAAAGCAGGATCATGGTCTCTCATATCTAGAAATGCACGCAAAGAAGGCATATCCTCTGTAATTTCAATGAAAGTATAAGGAATACCGCTCCGATCAAGACTATCCTTGCACTGCCGGCAATCTTTACACTTCTCACTTCCGTAGATCGTGATCATCTTACTTAGCTCTATTTCTTGCTTCAATATCCATCAACTGGTCCACACGACGCTGATGTCTACCACCTTCAAAATCCGTAGTCAAGAAAGCATGTACGATCATCTTAGCCATCTCAACACCAATGACTCTAGCACCAATGGAAACAATATTAGCATCATTGTGACGTCTGCTATATTCTGCAGAATACGGCTCAGAACAGCAGCAGCATCTAATACCTGCCACTTTATTACAAGCAATACCAATACCAATACCCGTACCACAGATCGCAATACCCTTTTCCACTTCACCAGCAGCTACAGCATTTGCCAACTTCTCACCCCAGATCGGATAATCTGTAGAAGCTGTTTCATCTGTACCAAAGTTTACAACCTCAAAGCCTTCTCCTTCCAAAAAAGCAATCAGTTCCTTCTTCAATTCCACTGCAGAGTGGTCATTTGCAATACCAATTCTCATAACGTTAAACTCTCCTTCTTCTTATTCGGCATAAAATACAGGATAATACCTGCGATAAATACAAAGATAGCAATAAACTGAGATGTAGACAAAGGTCCTACACTTCCACGGATCACATCCCCTCTCAAGAATTCAATCATAAATCTACCAGCACTATATAAGATCAAATACATAGAACCAGTCTTACTACGATATGTATCACTCTTTGTCATTTTATAAAGAATGATAAACAGTACAAAGTCTCCAAAAGAAGAGATCAACTGTGTCGGTATCACCGGCTCATGGATCGGACATAAAGACCCTTCTGGAAAAGTAACACCTAAGGCACCATGTGTCGGCATACCATAGCAGCACCCTGCCAAGAAACAGCCAATACGACCAAACCCTTGTGCCAAAGCCAAAACTGGAATACATACATTTAAGTATGTCATAAAATCCATCTTTCTGATTTTGCAATACAACCAAGCCCCAAACAGACCACCTATAATACCACCGTAAACAACCCATCCGCTGCTTCCTAATACAGATAGCGGATCTGCCAAGAACTGATCAAACACAGTCAATATGTATGTGAGTTTAGAAAAAATGTAACCAATGATAACAGCAGTAAGTGCCAAACCATCGATCTTATCCGCATCCAGCCCATGATCCTTACACTGCTTCTCAGCAAAGAAAACAGCAGCCAGAATACCAACCGCGATCATGACACCATAACCATGGATCGTTACTGGACCAATCGAAAACCAATCATTAAACATGCAAATCCTCCTTTTTAACATTGTAAAGTCATTACGAACAAAAGAAAAGACCGGAACACTTCCGATCATATATATTACTTCCGGCATACCGGATCATTTGTATATATCAACTCGTATTTGCTATGCAGTGATACGGGCCTTTGCCTGATTGCTCATATACTATAATCCTATTTTTATACAATACAATACCCAATCACGATGTAAACGTTACCATCCAAAAATAATAAAAAGGACTGCTTTCACAGTCCTGTTAAATTAGTCTTCTACGTAAGGCAGCAGAGCCATCTGACGAGCACGCTTAATAGCGACTGCCAGCTGACGCTGATACTTAGCGCGAGTTCCTGTTACACGGCGAGGAGTAATCTTACCGTTCGGAGAGATGAATCTCTTCAAGAGCTCAACATCCTTGTAATCAATGTTCTTGATGTTATTCTTTGTGAAATAACATACCTTTCTGCGGCCCATTCTCTGTTTCTTGAATGCCATAATCGGTTTCTCCTTTTAGAATGGCAGGTCATCACTGGAAATTACCAATGATTCACCTGTATCAAATTCTTTGTCAAATGAGTTCTCATTAGAACTTGCTGTAGATGTTGGACGGCTATTGTAGCCAGAGTTGTAAGAACTATTATTGTCATAACTATTACGACTATAATTGTTGTTATAAGAAGAACCCTGAGCTTCTTCTCTTGTACGCTTACTCTCCAAGAGAGAAACGTTATCACAAACAACCTCTGTCACATAAACACGCTTACCATCTTTGTCATCATAATTTCTGGTCTGGATCCTACCTTCAACAGCAACAAGATTTCCTTTACGAGCATAACTGCCAAGAAAATCAGCTGACTGTCTCCATGCAACACAGTTGATAAAATCAGCTGTCTGCTGGTTGCTACTGTCCTGACGAGAGAATCTTCTATCACATGCTACAATAAACTGTGCAACAGATAGACCAGACTGTGTCTTACGGACTTCAATGTCCTTTGTCAATCTACCGACCAGTATGACGCGATTGATCATTACTTAGCCTCCTGAGCTGTTGCATCAGCAGCAGTGATCATGTAACGGACAACGTTAGCATTGATGTGAATCAAACGATCAAATTCCTTCAAGCATGCATTGTCAGCTTCAAAAGCAACTACTACGTAGTAACCCTTTGTCATGTCATCAATGCGGTATGCGAAATCGCGCATGCCCCATTCATCTGTCTTAACGACATTACCACCGTTAGTTGTGATGATCTTGTTCAGATCAGCAATAACGCTAGTTCTCTTGTCTTCCTCAACAGAAGCATTGATGATGTACATGATTTCATACTTTCTCATTTTGTACACCTCCTTTTGGACTTATGGCCATCTCTGGCAAGGAGCGGGAAACCCACTCGCCAAATTATGTTAACATTCAACATCTATGCTGTCTAGCAAAATATATATTTTATGCAATATTTTCGTGCATTTTTTCAAAAAAGGTAGATCTTAGATCTACCTTTCCAACAAATACTATGAGAATTAATGGAATCTCTTAATAATCAAACCTGCACCTGCTGCAGCAGCTAATACCATTGCCCAAGGCATTGCGCTTCTTGTCTCACCTGTTGCTGGTCTCTTATCAGCCGGCTTATCAGTTGGCGCAGCAGTCGGCTTCGGTGTACCATTCGGCTTTTCTGTTGGCTTAGGTGTATTAACAGGCTTATCCTCTGTCTTACCAATGACCTTTACCTTTACAGTAGTTTCTACTGGTTCCTGATCTCTCAACTGAACAGAAATAACCAATGATACATCTGTATCTTTTGCTGGTGCTGTTACCTTAGCATCCAATCCGATCACACCTTCAGGAGACGCACTCTTGATAGCAAAGTTTGTCTCCGGCATGTTCGGGAAGTGATACGTATCCTGACCCTTGATGACGCAAATACTGAACGCATTCTTTTCTAACAAGTAATCAAGTACTGTCTGAGAAGTAGCAGGAACTACCTTTGTTTCCTTTGTGTGGCAATCCGCACACTCACGTTCTGCCTTTCCATCTACGATACCATCAATAGATGCAGACGGCTCAACAACCGTCTTCCACGCACTAAACTTATGTCCTGCTGCCGGAATTTCTGTAACATCCTTTTTCTTATCACATCTTGTGCAATAAATAGATTTTGAACCTGCTGCTGTACATGTTGGTTCCTGATCTACTGTGAAATCCTTTTCCCAATCATGTCCTAGAGCTGCAATTTCTCTTGTTTCTTCATGCTGGCAAGCTGCACATACTCTATGTTCAACACCTGCCTTTTCACATGTTGTTGGTGTGACAACTTCCCATTCACCAAACTGATGTCCTGCTGCTGGAATTTCTGTAACATCCTTTGTCTTGTCACATATTGTGCAATGAATAGACTTAGAACCTGCTTCTGTACATGTTGGTTCCTGATCTACTGTGAAATCCTTTTCCCAATCATGTCCTAGAGCTGCAATTTCTCTTGTTTCTTCATGCTGGCAAGCTGCACATACTCTATGTTCAACACCTGCCTTTTCACATGTTGTTGGTGTGACAACTTCCCATTCACCAAACTGATGTCCTGCTGCTGGAATTTCTGTAACATCCTTTGTCTTGTCACATATTGTGCAATGAATAGACTTAGAACCTGCTTCTGTACATGTTGGTTCACGATCTACAGTAAAATCTGGCTGCCAATCATGTCCAAGAGCTGGAATCACTGCTGTATCTTTCGCACCGCAAGTACATGTACGAACCTTTACACCAGCAGTCTCACATCTTGCAGCAATCTCTGTCTGCCATTCACCAAATTGATGTTCAGCATGTGTTACATTCACTTCATATGTAACATTACCTGCTTTAATGCTGAAGCGACCTACCATCTTAGGTGTGACTTCAATACCCTGAGATGCTTTCATCATCTTCCATGTATTATCATCACCTGTCCAGCCTGCTGCCTTTGTATTTGTACCACCGAAATTGTTAAGGTAATACTTTGTACCTTCTACGACTCTAGAAATAGAGTAACCACCGTCTTTCTTAGTGAAAACAACATGTTTCTTATCAGGGAACATAGCTACATTCTTACCATTGATGTTCATATATTCATTGTTGTTTCCCTTCAAGAATGTTTCCCCATTTTCAACTTCCAATGTCCAAAGATATTGCAAGCAGCTTTCATTATGAATATCTGTGCTCACCATCGGCAGACCTTTCGGACTTTCGTTGAACTTGTCCTTATTGCCTTGTACGACGTGACCTCTTTGCTCAATAAGATATTTACCTGCCGTGATCGTATCAGTTACTTCCACCAAAGGCAACAGATCATCTCTGTGCTTTATATTCGCTTTTTCGCTAAGAGCTGCTTCATCATCTGGTGTTTCTGTCATTGTAAAGGACTCACCCAAATTGATGTTTACTTCCTTTACAGTCACATTTCGCATATGTGTTGCATGTTTCTTAGAGAACTTATCGATCAATGTAAATACCTTGTCCTCTTCATATACTTCTTCTGGATAATCGCACCATACACACTGCATACTGCCAATTGTCTGAATATTTCTACCACCTGGAACGTCATTGAAATTCTTTCTGCCAATATTAGCAACAGCACTATCATATGTATAACCATTGCCATGTTCGTTCTTCGTTTCATTACCAACGACGTAGTACCAGCCGTCATTTGTATTCAAGATCTGATGACCTTTGTTCACAAAATATTGTGGTTTAGCCACATCATATCCCCACCAGCCAGCTGTCCAATAAGAAATAATGAGATCTTGATCAAAAGTACCATAGCGATCTGTACTGTTGTAATAGATACCATCATTGAAGCACATCGGCTTCATACCAGCTGCCTTGACCTTTGCGGACAGATCATTGACATACTTTATAAGCTTGTCATAGTCGCCAGAAGTCTGCAGCTTCTGCCAACCGCCTGCTGAAGCATCATTTGCATATTCATCTGTACCAAGGTTGAAGATGTCAGAAGCACCCTTAGAACCAAAGTATGTAATATACTTACCAACCAAAGCCTGTGTAAAAGCTACAGCCGTTTCATTCTTCAAATCAACTGTACGATGGGATGTAGAAAATTGTGGATGTTCGATCCCCAGTGTCTGCATAGCATACAGTATTGCGTCCATATGACCAGGGCTGTTGATGACAGGTATAATATTGATATTTCTTTCTTTAGCAAAGGCCAAGATCTCATTCATCTCAGTCTCTGTCAAAGCAGCGTTTGTAATATCATTTGCATGTACATCTTTTGCATACTTATCATTACCATCAACAATTGCCGCCTTTACATCATCAGATGCATATGTTGTTGTACCTACTGTAACAGACATATCATCCAATAAGAAACGAAGTCCATCATTACCAAGAAGGATCTGAACATCAGAATATCCTTTCATGTACGCTTTGTTAATGATCCCCTCTAACTGATCTTTAGAAAAATACTTTCGTCCCGCATCGATCGAGAAAACTGCTCTTGGCGTTTCTGTTGCAACTGTCCCCTCTGCCTTTGCGGAAGTTGTGCAAAACCCTGCTATCGTCATCAAGATTCCAAGCACAAGAACTAAAAATTTCTTTATGACTTTCATAAAATCTCCCCCTCGTTCATTGTACACCATATTTTGTAATCGTTTTAAAACAAGAAGAACATAAAAAATAACTAGTGCAACTATATTTTGCGATTTGATGCACATAAATAACCATAGCTTTTTTACGTACTCTGCTATATTTTTGTTCATGATGAAATTGCAACTACAGATATATATCGTCATCATGATGCAAAATTTTAAAATGAAACTCCGTTTACTAATTTGTCATGAGTTTGGTAAACAACCGTACATAAAAAAAGGTATGACATGATGTTGTCATACCCTCACACGACTGTATCTTCATACAGTCATCTTTACAATTTTTTAAATCAGCCGAGTTTCTTCAATACAAGCAGTACTGCTGCAGCTGCTGTCAAACTTATTGCATATGGAAGAGCAGAGTTGTTGACACCTGTTTCCGGCTTAGCAGAACCAGATTCAGGCTTTGCTGTAGGCTCTGCTGTAGGCTTTGTTGTTTCAGCAGGTGTAAGTTCTGCCTGCTGCGGTTCATGCATATAAGCTGCATATTGCAAAGCAAACTTATCCATCAATGCAAATACATCAGACTCTACATATTCTTCACCCGGGTAATCAGCCCATACGCACTGCATACTACCGATGGAAGGAATCGTCTCACCAGCAGGAGCACCTGTTACATCTGTAAATCTCTTTGTTTCGATGCCTCTAATAGCCTTCTTCAATGTATATGGATTACCGTTCAGGAGCTCACCGTTTTCTTTCTTATTACCAAGTACATAATACCAACCATCATTTGTATTCAAGATATCATGCCCCTTGTCTACGAAGAACTTCGGCTTAGCTACATCATATCCCCACCAACCGGATGTCCAGTAAGAGATGATCAGATCCTTATCAAATGTACCAAATTCATCTGTGCTATTGTAGTAGATACCATCATTAAAGCACATTGGTCTCATACCTGCTTCCTTGACCTTTGCGGACAATGTATTTACATATTCTACGAGCTTGCCATAGTTACCAGCATCCTGTAACGCCTGCCAACCACCAAGTTTTGGAACATCATTTGCATATTCATCTGTACCAAGGTTGAAGATATCAGAAGCACCCTTAGAGCCAAAGTATGTAATGTACTTACCGATCAAAGCCTGTGTAAATTCAACTGCTGCCTTGTTATTGAAATCTACTGTACGCGTAGATGTCATGAACTGAGGATGTTCAATACCCAATGATTCCATAGCAGTCAAAATAGAATCCATATGACCAGGGCTGTTGATAACAGGAATGACGTTGATATGTCTTGCCTTAGCAAATGCCAAGATCTCATTCATTTCAGTTTCAGTCAAGGCAGTATTTGGAATACCTTCAGCACTCATAGCCTTAGCATATTCATCATTACCCTTCAAAATAGCAGCCTTTACATCATCAGATGCATAAGTCTTTCCAGCAGCTGTAACAGACATATCATCCAACAAGAAACGAAGAGCATCGTTACCAAGGAGGATCTGTACATCTGTATAACCATTCTTATAAGCATGATCAATCAAGCTTTCCAACTGACCCTTAGAGAAGTACTTTCTACCTGCATCGATGGAGAATACAACTCTACCCTTATTTTCGATCGGACCAACTTCCGGCTTCAAAGACAGCAAACCAACTGCTTCATTGATAGCAGTTGCATAACCATCAACAACTTTCTGTTCACTTGCTCTCTTAAAACGATCAATGCTTCCCTTGATCTCATCAAGCTTTGCATTCATAGCAGCTACTGTTTCTTCTGTATAAATGCTAAGATCTGCAGGAACTTTAGCCAAAGCAGCATCTACCTTTTTGTAGTTAGCAGGCTTGTCCATCTTATCTGCATTTACAGTAGAGAACTTATCCATGAGGGCGAAGACTTTCTCTTCTTCATATGTGTTACTTGGGAAATCGCACCATACAGCCTGCATAGAACCGATTGTATCAATCTTCTCACCATTGTCACCAGGCACACTGTCAAATGCTCTTTCATCGATTCTCTTCAAAGCATTCTCATATGAATAACCATCTTTACCAGTAAGGCCAACAACATAATACCAGCCATCGTTTGTGTTCAAGATTTCATGACCCTTCTCAGAAAGGAACTTAGGCTTAGCTACTTCAAAATGCCACCAGCCTGCTGTCCAATATGAAATGATCAGATCTTTGTCAAACTCACCAGCGCTTGTTGTTCCTTTGTAATAAATACCATCATTGAAGCACATTGGTCTCATACCTGCATCTTTGATGATCTTACATACAGTGTTTACGTATTCAACAAACTTCGGATAATCTCCTGATGAAAGAAGATTCTCCCAACCTTCACCATTTGAAGCGTCGTTTGCATATTCATCGCAGCCAAAGTTGAAGATATCAGAAGTCCCCTTAGAGCCAAAGTATTCAGCATACTTCTTAATAAGAGCCTGAACGAAAGCTACAGCATCTGTCTTGTTAAGATCAACTGTACGCTTAGATGTAGAATACTGCGGATGATCAAAATCCAATGTTTCCATTGCGTATAAGATAGCATCCATATGACCAGGGCTGTTGATAACAGGAATGACGTTGATATGTCTTGCCTTAGCAAATGCCAAGATCTCATCCATCTCAGACTCTGTTAATGCTGAATTTGGAACATCTGCAGCATACTTTGCATTACCATCCAAAATAGCAGCTTTAACATCATCAGATGCATACGTCGTACCATTTGCCTCAATTGTCATATCATCCAAAAGGAAACGAAGACCATCGTTGCCAAAAAGGATCTGAACATCAGAATATCCATCCTGATAAGCATGGTCGATCAAACGTTCCAGCTGATCCTTAGAGAAATACTTTCTTCCTGCATCAATGGAGAATACAGTTCTAGGCTTAGGTGTAGATTCTGTTTCTTCCGCTTTTGCAGAAAGAGATGCTGCTGAGAAACCAGAGAATACCATCATGATTCCAAGCAGCCCAGTAAAAAGCTTCTTAAAAATTTTCATTTTCTTTCCTCACTCCTTCAATACTCTTTTTATAACGTATGAATACGTACGAAGAAAATACCTTTTCAGCATAATCCATACCCTGGGAATTTTGTAATCACTCTCAAATATCGAAATTCCCTAATAAGCAAAGCAATTCCATACATTTCTTATTTGGTAAGATATGCGCCCAATTTTATAAGTACCCTACA
Source organism: uncultured Bulleidia sp. (assembly GCA_963556805.1). Lineage (GTDB taxonomy): Bacteria > Bacillota_I > Bacilli_A > Erysipelotrichales > Erysipelotrichaceae > Bulleidia. The sequence continues at coordinate 14,211 of CAUWCC010000018.1, forward strand.
TATATTATACATTAAATGTGTTGCAAATATTCTTTCAGGTAAAAAAGAAAAGAAAAAGCATATTATTTTCATGATTTTCTATTAATATTTTCATATTTTTGACTTTCTGTTTTATTACACACATGTGTGCAATGACTTGCACAACTTCGCACCCTGTATATCTGGCTAAAAAATATTTTGCTGTGGTTCATATGTTTTTAGAACTTTATTGTGGGTAAGGTAAAGAAAAAGCAAAGCTATGTGGAAAAGCTCTGCTTCTTGCATCAACTGATCTGGATACGATCATCCTGCGGTTGTTCAAATTCTAAACAAACACCATCTACCTTGTACTTACGCAATAAGAAACATGTTACCGTTGCCTGTACACCATCTATCGGCGCCAATCTAGAACCAACAAAATCTGCTACCTGTCTCATCGTCTTGCCCTTGACCTTAACAAAGAATTCATTCTTCCCACTCATCAAGAACAGATCTGTTACTTCTGGAAGTCTTGCAATCTTTTCTGCAATGCGATCATATCCTCTACCTCTTTCTGGCTTAGAACTAACTTCAATGATCGCTTCACATACATTCTCATCTGTCTTATCCCAATTGATAACAGTATGATATCCACAGATCACTTTTTCTTGCTCAAGACGATCCATCGTTTCTTCAACATTACTTGGTGTTTCATTCAAAATATCCGCAAGATCGACCACATTTGGACGTGGATCATTTTCCAAAATATGCAACAACTTTAATTCATTCATATGTTTACCTCAAATTTCCATGTTTTCTCAAAAAGAATTGGATCCTCTTCATTGCTTCTTGTAAATGAGATACAGAATAAGCATAGGAGATACGTACAAAACCTTCTCCGCTTTCACCAAATGCTGTACCTGGAATAATCGCTACTTTTGTTTCTCTTAATAAGGCTTCACAGAATGCTTCTGATGTAAGACCTGTAGAAGAAATATCAGGGAATACATAGAAGGCACCTTTTGGTTCAAATGTCTTGAGACCCATCTCATTCAATTTACGAACACAGTATTGTCTTCTTTCATCGTATTCATCATGCATATTCGCAATCTCTTCATCACAAGCCTTTAATGCTTGAATGGCTGCATATTGTGATGTTGTCGGAGCACACATGATACAGGATTGGTGGATCTTTGTCATGATGGCTGTTAAAGGACGTGGGGCTGCCGCAAATCCAAGTCTCCAACCTGTCATAGAAAATGTCTTAGAAAAGCCATTTACGACAATGGTACGTTCTCTCATCCCTGGTAATGATGCAATCGATACATGCCTCTCCCCGCCATATGTCAATTCTGAATAGATCTCATCCGATAAAACGATGATATTTGTATCACGGATCACATCAGCGATTGCTTCTAGATCTTCTCTTTCCAAAATTGCTCCAGTGGGGTTATTTGGATAAGAGAGAACAAGGATCTTTGTGCGTTCTGTGATCTTCTCCTTGATCTGTTCTGCAGTTACCTTAAATGCATTATCCGCTTTTGCTGCAACATGTACTGGAACACCACCTGTTAAGGTCGTGATCGGTTCATAACTAACATAGCAAGGTTCTGGTATGATAACTTCATCTCCCGGTGCTACTAATGCACGGATTGCTAAGTCAATGGCTTCTGATCCACCTACGGTGATCAATATCTCGTTTTCTTGATAAGAAAGATCATATTTCTGATGCAGCCAATCTGCTGCCACTTCACGCAGTTCTTTCAAACCAGCGTTGGATGTATATTTCGTATGCCCTGCTTCCAAGGAATCAATGGCCGCATCACGGATCGGCCATGGTGTTTGGAAATCCGGTTCACCTACACCAAGGGATATACATCCTGGTACTTCAGCTGCTAGATCAAAGAACTTACGAATACCAGAAGGTCTCATCTTAGCAGCATTGTCTGTAATCAATTTATTGTAATCTATCATATTTAATGTATTAGTCCTCTGCTTTTAATTCAAAAAGCATATCACGCAGCTGGGCAGCTCTTTCAAAATCCAAGCTCTTTGCTGCTTCTTTCATCTCTACTTCCAAAGAAGCAATCATCTTCTGCTTCTCCTTCTTACCCATTTTATTCCGTTTCTGCAGGTACTTAGTAGCCATTTCCTGCGTCTCTACACCATGGATCGCATCCGCAATATCTTTCTTGACAGTATGCGGTGTGATCCCATGTTCTGCATTATATGCTTCCTGCAAACGTCTTCTCCGATTCGTATCATCGATCGCGCTACGCATAGACTCTGTAATGTTATCTGCATACATGATGACTTCACCATGTTCATTACGAGCAGCACGACCGATCGTCTGTACTAATGACCGCTTTGCACGTAAGAAACCTTCTTTATCCGCATCTAGGATACATACCAAAGAAACTTCTGGAATATCTAGACCTTCTCTCAACAAGTTAATACCTACGATCACATCGATCTTACCAAGACGTAACTGACGGATCGTCTCTGTACGTTCCAAGGTCTTCGTTTCATGATGAAGGTAAGATACCTTAAAATTTCTCTCTTTTAGATATTCCGTCAGATCTTCCGCCATACGTACAGTCAATGTTGTGATCAAGACTCTCTCATTCCGTTGGATACGTTTCTCTACTTCCATGCATATATCATCGATCTGTCCATGGGTAGGTCGTACTTCGATCTTAGGATCTAAAAGACCAGTTGGACGGATGATCTGTTCTACTACATGATGATCTGTCTGCTCCAGCTCATAATCCCCCGGTGTAGCAGAACAGTAGATGACCTGCGGCCGGATCTGTTCAAATTCATCAAAACGCATCGGTCTGTTATCCAAAGCACTCGGTAAACGGAAACCATAATTCACAAGTGTTTCCTTACGTTGTCTATCACCATTGTACATACCTCTGATCTGCGGCAGTGACACATGTGATTCATCCACAAACATTAAATAATCTTTTGGAAAGTAATCAAATAAGTTCCATGGTCTTTGTCCTGGTTTTCTACCATCGATATGCAAGGAATAGTTCTCAATGCCAGCACAATATCCATTCTCTCGCATCGCTTCTAGATCGAATCTTGTTCTTTGTTCCAAACGTTCCTTTTCTAACGGTTTGCCATGTTCGTCAAAGTATTGCAAACGTTCTTCCAATTCCGCCTCGATCTCATCACAAGCACGCAACATTTGTTCTTTGGAACGAGCATACCCACTAGCTGGAAAGATGTTATAAAAGGAATATACCTGCATCGTCTTACCTGTCAAAGGATCAACTTCACTGATACGGTCGATCTCATCGCCGAACATTTCTATCCTGATATTGAACTGATCTGTCCAAGAAGGTGTCAATTCAATGACATCACCCCTGACACGTATCGTACCTCTTGCTTGCTCTACATCATTTCTCGTATATTGCAGTTCCACAAATTTCCGTAACAATGCGTCTCTTTCATAGCACTCCCCTGTACGGATCGTCACAAACATATCTGCATACTGTTTCGGATCACTTGCAGCATAGATACATGCAACAGACGCAACAACGATCGTATCATGTCTTTCCAATAAGGAATTCAATGCACTTTCACGGAACATATCTAATTCCTGGTTGATCGCTGCTGTCTTTTCAATATACATATCATTCTTCGGCATATAGGCTTCCGGCTGATAGTAATCAAAGTTAGAAACAAAGAACTCTACACGATTATGCGGAAATAACTCTTTGAATTCTCCATATAACTGTCCTGCTAGTGTTTTATTGTGTGAAAAGATCAAAGTTGGTCGATCTACTCTTTCGATGATATTAGCCATCGTAAAAGTCTTACCCGTACCTGTAGCACCTTCCAGCACCTGCTGCATCTTGCCTTCTTCCAAACCTTTCACCAAAGCATCAATGGCTTTTGGCTGATCCCCAGTGGGTTTAAACTTAGAGACAAGCTGGAAATGATGTGTCTTATCCATGGAGGATCTCCTTTGCCTTCGTTAGTTGGGCGTCCTTCGTATCACTTGTATGACTATCTCGAATAACTTCTGAAATTGCTGATGTATATTCCTCCTCTGTCATCACACCATCTGCTTGCATATCATGCTCTTTTTCAAATGCTGTCCATTTCTCTTTTGTGTCTAAAGAGAAATAACCATCCTCTCGATCTGGACGCATCTCGAAGTAAGAAAGAATATACTGCATTGCTTGAATAGGGGCTGCAACATCGTCATATTGATAGGAAACACCATCTTCCATGATCGGGAATGGGTTTGCTAAAACTTTCGGCTGTTCGCATACCACATCTGGTTCGATTCCTTTTTCATTGATCCAATCTCCCTTTGGTGACAGCCATCTAGAAGATGTGTATTTTAAAGTAGAACCATCTTTAAAGGAGGCACTGATCTGGGCTGTACCCTTACCATATGTTGTCGTACCAACGATCGTTACAGCATCACGATTCTGCTTTAACGCAAGTGTCATAACTTCTGCTGCACTAGCAGTACCGCCATCTACTAAGATCACAATATCATGGATCTCATCAATCTTTCCTTCTGCTGCTGTAATAGTAGTTGTATGACCATCTGTAAATTCTTGCTGAAGAACGGTATCTCCTTTATCTAAGAAGAAAGATGCGGTTTGTTGTACAGAATTGAGATAACCTCCGCCATTTCCACGCAAGTCAAGAATCAGTTTCATATTACCGCCCTTGGCGATCATCTCATCAAAGTAGGATTTCATCTTATCTGCTGTATCATCACCAAACTGGTACAGCTGCATATACATAAGATCAGAATCCAACATTTTTGCATATGCAGTAGCTGTCACAGCACCACGTATGGCGGTGATCTCTTTCTCACTGCCATTTCTCATAACTGTTAATTTTACATCTGTTCCTTCTTCACCAAGGATCAGATCTCTTACTTCCTCACTCTTCTTACCAGCTGTATCTGTATCATTAACAGTCAGTAATACATCTCCTGCCAATAGACCCGCTTTTTCTGCTGGTGAATCATCAAAGACCCTTGTCAACATTGGTCTATCATCATACATGATGAATTCTGAACCGATTCCTACATAATCGCGATTAATAGATTGTACAAAAGCTTCTGTTTCTTCTTTTGACATATAAGCAGTATGCGGATCTTCCGAATTTGTTGTCATACCAAGTAGTGCTTGATCTGTAAGACGGTCCTCTAAATGATCAATATCTTTAGAAAAATACCAATCATTTGCCATGATATCTTTGACGGCGGAGATCTTTTGTGAACTGCTTCCTAAACCAAATACAGAACGTAATCCATCACGGATACCAGCACTGCCTGGAAGAGGCAAAAAGCTGCCCGCTGCCCATCCTAATGCAAGTCCTGCTGCTGCTAAAGCAATGCACCACTTTTGCAAACGTGAGACTTTCTTCTTTGTATCACGCAGTTCGACTTCTTCTGGCCATAAATGTCTCTTTAAAGAGATACGGTGTATCGGATCTTCTTCATCCGTAAATTCTTTTTTCTCTCTATCTTCTTCCATCATGCACTCTCTTTCTAAAAAACCCGGATCACTCCGGGTAAATACATCAACGCTTCCACTTCAGGTAACGAGATACCGAGAAGTATGATCCTACTAGACCTACAAGCATACCAACAGCCAAAAGACCACCGGATAGATATAAAACAAACGGCATTGGTTCGATCAACTTAAACATAGATGAGATCAAATATCCGCCTGTAAACTTATAAGCATAAGCATAACCATAAATTGTCAACAAGATTGGAATGATCGCACCGATCATACCAATCAACATACCTTCTACAACGAACGGTGCCCGGATAAACCCATTTGCAGCACCTACACTACGTTCGATCGAGATCTCATCCTGACGTGCATAAATTGTCAACTTGATTGTATTCTGGATCAAGAACACTGCCAAAACTGTCAATGCAACAACAAGGATCGTACCACCGCTTCTCACAGCATTCATCGCACTTACCATAGCTGTTGCTGAAGAACCACCATAGTTAACACTATCTACACCTTCAATATTCTCGATTGTATTTGCAATATCTGCCAATGTATCACCATCGATCACTTCTACATAGAAAGCATCATGCATCGGATTCTCTTCTACCAAAGACTCTACAGCCTCTCTTGTCTCATTATCATCAAACTGTTCGATGTAATAATCCAACTCTTCATCCTTTGTACGATATGTGATCTCTTTGATACCATCCAGATCTTCGATCTCACTCTTGATCTTAGCTTCATCTGCCTCAGATTCATAATTCCAATCGATCATAACAGAGATCTCCATTCCCTGTTCGACATTCGTTGTAAATCTTGTCACATTGACCATGAAGACCATGAACAACGAGATGATCAACAAAGTGATCGTTACCGCAATAGAAGAAGACAAAGCCATTGCCCAGTGTCTGCCTACACCACGGAAACCTTCTTTAATCGGTCTACTGATCATGCTGAACATATCCTCCTTCTGCCAAGTCTGCCACGATATGGCCATGTTCCAAGACCACCGTACGACGACGATATCTATTTACAATCGTCAGATCATGGGTGACCATCAAAATAGTTGTATTGTAATCCTTATGAATCTTATCCAACAGATTCATGATCTCACTACTCTTAGCAGGATCAAGGTTACCTGTCGGCTCATCCGCAATCAATACCTTTGGACGGTTGGCAATAGCACGTGCGATCGCTACTCGTTGCTGCTGACCACCAGACAGCTCACGCGGGAAACGATCAGCCTTATCAGAAAGTCCTACGACCTCCAATACTTCCTCTACACGCTTACGGATCATCTTCTTCTTAACATTGATAACTTCCAATGCATACGCAACATTTTCTGCAACTGTCTTCTGCGGCAGTAGTTTATAATCCTGGAAAACAACACCAATATTACGACGATAGATCGGTACCTGCTTATTCTTCAAATTTCCAACATCCAAACCAACGACCTTAACAATACCCTTTGTCGGCTTGATCTCGCCATCCAGCAGCTTGATCAACGTAGACTTACCAGAACCTGTAGGACCAATGATGTAAATAAATTCACCTTGATCCACTTTTAGATTGATATCATACAGAGCATTTGTTCCGGTCTTATATCTTTTATATACATGTGCGCAATCGATCATAGCGTACCTCCATTTAAAACCCGCTTCCAGATTTCTCTAGAATATCAACTCGAATATTTTACCACAGTACTACATACGCGAGGAACCAAGTTCCGAGAAACCCTCACCACGCATATCACTTGCATCCGTCGTGATCACAAATGCATTTGGATCTACCTCATGTATGATCTGCAGTAATAGAGAATACTGTTTTGTAGAAACGACCGACAAGATCATTTTCTTTGGATCTTGATTATAACCGCCCTCTGCATTCACAAGTGTAACACCACGTTCCAATTCAGCTTGGATCCTATCACTAATCTCTTTCCAAGATGCAGAAATGATCTGCACGCTCTTCGCATCACTTTGTCCCATTTGCAATACTTTATCCACAGTATATGACGATACAAATACGGATAATAGACCGATCAACGCAGCACTAAGATCATATGCCAAAACACCAAGCAAGACCGTAAATCCATCCACGATCATGACCATTAACGATAACTTCGTATGGAATACCTTAGCTAATATCACCGTTGGTATATCAACACCACCAGTAGAAGCACCTGTACTCAATACAATACCAATACCAGCACCGCCCAAAAGACCAGCATACAAAGAGGCAACAGCCGGCGGGATCGAAGTTGCATTCACCAATCCGCTGCATAATGTTGTAAATACCGGATAGCATAATGAAGCAAGTACGGAATCCATGACAAACTGTTTACCCATGACAAGCCAGCCAAGCACCATAAAGCCTACTGTTAAAATATTAGCGAATACTGTTTCATCATAATGAAAGAATGGTTCTAACGCGACCGCAATACCGGCAACACCGCCGGAGAGAATGTTATAAGGAATAATGAACATCTCAACTGACAATGCCAAGAGAAATGTTCCGAATAAGATCTTGCCTATTCTAATAGATTTGTTCAACATGTGTTCATTATACCATGTCACCCATCACACAAAACGTTACACTCCATCATTTTCTATCTATCTTCACATATGTATCTTAAGCTTTACCATTTTCGCATAGATTGACTATACTATATACATGAATAAAAAATATAAAAAGTTATGGATCTGGATCCTGCCGGTCTTAATGATCTCATTTATTTGGGATAATTCTCTTACCGTTGGTTCTGCTTCTGGTTCTTTTAGTAAAGAAGTGGCGATGTTTCTTCTCAATATTGTAGAGAAAACAGGTTTTACGATATCGTTTGACACATTTCACTTCTATGTACGTAAGCTGGCACACTTTTCTGAATATTTTCTCTTAGCTGTGCTTGTATGCAGTGCTGCCAATATCGCTCCCATTATAAAAAGGAAGAGACTGCAGCCCCTTCCTTTTTGGATATTAGTTCCTGTGATCGATGAGACGATACAGCTGTTTGTCCCAGGTAGATGCGGGGCATTAACAGATGTATGCATTGATATGACAGGTTTCTTCTTCGGTGCTTTGTTCACCTATATCATCATTCTCATCATCCATGATCTTACGAACGGGTAATAGCAGCAGTGATGCCGTCTGTTACACGCAGCAGATCATCTGGCGCAGCTTCGATCTGTGTACCGATCCTGCCGCCGGATACAAGGATCGTATTAAACAACACGATTGTCTCATCAAAGACGGTCGTGTATTTTTTCTTCATCCCTACAGGCGAACATCCTCCCCGGATATATCCTGTGATCTTCAAAAGATCCTTCACATGGACCATCTCTACACTCTTAGCCCCCACTGCTTTTGCACAAGCCTTTAGATCTAACTCTTGCTCAACAGGGATCACAAATACATAGTAATTATGATCATTGCCCTGTGTTACCAATGTCTTATATACCATATCTGGATCTTCATTACATTTTCGTGCTACAGCAGCACCATCAATATGTCCATCACTTGCATCATATGTATGCAGTTGATAAGAAATACCTTCTTTCTCCAACATACGCATTGCATTTGTCTTTGCTTCTTTTGCCATCTTCTTGCCTTCTTTTAAAAATAGTGTACAGCTGGATCTGTATTGCGCAGATCTTTTGCTTTTAAACCATGTTTTTGTGCCTTCTCTTCCCAACGGTTCATAGACATATTTACATAGAGAAAATCAGGCAGGCCAAGATCTACATAATGATCTTGTTCTTCCTGCATATCACTCATAGCCTTCTTCATCACCCCAAGTGATCTATTCACATGACGGAATGGTCCGCCTTTGAACTTTCCCATAGAAGTAAGCATATCCCCTTGGCCTATGCCAAGACCCATACTCCAATGCATATGTAACTTGCCAGCAAAGCACTTCACCATCCGCAAAGCCGTCATACATGATCTGCCGCCGGGCATACCATCATATACCACAGCTGCACACTGCATTCCTTTTTTTAACATATATTGCATATCTGCCATGAATTGTATAACTACCGCAGGCAACCCATCCAGCATCAACGGACTCACGATAATAAAAGCATCACATGCATTAACCCCAGATGCCAATGTCATCCTGGATGATACTTGCTGCAAATCAAATACAACGATCTCATGATCTTGGAAGATATGCTTGATCTTACGGATCAAAACATACGCCGCATTCTTACCACGGCTTGGTGAACCATCTATTAAGGCGATCTTCACTAGAAACCCCCGATCTCAGCTGCATCCCTTAGAAATATCACCTGTCCTGGTCTAGCACCAAGGGTCATTGCGTTAGCATAGATCAATTCCCTAGCACAGTCCTTTTCTTCTTCGGTGACATCTTCTCCATAGAAATACACTGTCAATTTCATTTTTATATTGTCATACCGTAGTTTTCTTCTATAAGAACCATTCTTCTTTATGCATTCTGGACCAAGATACGACACCATTCTCTCCATTACACATTTTACAAATGGTGAAACACTGCCCATGATGCAGCGGCTGACAATAACAAGTTCATCACACTTGGACAACAAACCGCCTAGATGTTGCAAACGATCTTGCTTCACGCACACACCAGGAGTCTTATACCAACATGCACAGCATCCTGTACATACCCCGATATTTCCATCATCACGCACGATGACATCTGACTTTGTCGGACGCATCGGCACCATTCCTGTATCTGTAATAAAGATTCTCATATGATTATTTTACCAAAGAATAGGAAGCACGCAAAACATACTATAACGTTCCTGTACGTAATCGTACATTCTGCTCAAACTCACGTACAGAGATCCTTCTTGCTCCAGCTGCCAAAGCAGCATTCTGAATCAATGCATCACTTGTTACAACTTCCAGCTCTGCCTTTCCTTTCCATTCATACATCTTCTTCTCGATCCAGGCATCGGCTGTCATATCGGTCCTTGTATATACGATCTCCATACCGCCTCGCTTCTCACAAGACCCGCTGTTTTCTTTTCTTTTGTATCCATCGAATACAAGAATAATTGGTGCTTTGTAATATGCTTGATAAGCAAACACAAGATCGATCAAACGACCTCTAGCAACACTAAGATCTTCTTCATCTTGCAAACTATCCCACGCATATAGACAATTATAACCATCTACGATCATAACTTTCATCTTCTGTTTTGTTTCTTTGATCTCTACATGTTCCCGTTCATCATCTTTCTTCTTAACCGGCTTTACATGTTTCTTATCGTTTTTATTATTACTAGAAGCACGAGACAGGATACCAGATAGTTCACTCTCATCTACCTTCATCGTCATATGACGATATCCTCCTGTTGTTTCCTCTTTCTTAAGATCGATATGCATATGCTTTTCTACATCCATCCATGGTACATAGTAACCAGCACCATTAGCACAGAAGACAGATCCGCATGGATTACGCATATCATTTTCTGGATCATAGCCTATATCTGCTATGATCTTATCTTGATCCATAACTTCCATATATCCTAATAATTCTGCTCTATACCTGCCTCTGCCTTTTGTGTATGTCGTTAATTCTTTCGTATAGTTCAACATGGTACGTACAGGTCCCTGCCCATGGACGACTTGCATATCACCCTCTGGTGCTTCGATCTCTACTGTACAGCTTCTTTGTTCCATTTCATATAAGCAGCGGGATAAGCTCTCATTTGGCAATGTAATCGTAAAATCATAATACGGTTCTAATAAAATACTATCTGTTTTCATCAAAGCTTGTCTTACCGCTCTTTGGGCAGCTTGTCTAAAATCACCACCGCTTGTATGTTTCAAGGAACCTTTAGCTGCCATTAAAACGATTTTTACATCCGTCAATGTAGAACACGTTAATACACCTCTATGCCTTCTCTCCAATAAAGATAAAATAGAACGTTCCCACACAGCTGATAAGGAACCACGGGACACTTCACTTACAACACTAATACCACTGCCTCTAGGTTGTGGTTCTAGTCTAACGACCACTTCTGCATAATGACGCAATGGTTCAAAATGTCCAACTCCAATCACAGGTTCTTTGATCGTTTCTTCATACACGATACCACCGGTCCCAAATCCTACGGAAATACCACTTCTTTCTTCGATCTTCTTCTGCAGGACTTCCATCTGCATCTCACCCATAATACGTACATGGATCGCATGCTTATCGGGATCAACATCAATATTCAACTGAGGGTCTTCCGCCGCCAACTGCGCACATACATCACTCAATGCTAATACATCAGCTCCCTTAGGCAGTAAAAGTTTATAATCCAGATATGCATTTAATAAAGGCGGTTCACTATCTGTTTCCATCCCTAGACCCTGTCCAGGTTCAAAACCAGAAAGTCCCTTCAAAGTACATACCATACCTGCTTCTGCCTGTGGTACAGTCTCATACTTAGCACCTGTATAAATACGGATCTGATCCGCTTTTTGATCCTCACCGATCTTCTGTTTGGCTTTTAGGATACCACCTGTGATCTTAACATGCGTTAAGACATCTCCATTTGCATCTTTAGAGATACGAAATACCTTTGCCCCGAATTCTTCAGAATATTCTTTCTCTGTGGATAATGCACAGATCGTGTCTAATAAACGATCGGTCTGATCATGTTTCAAGGCTGAACCAAAGATGACAGGAAAGAATTCTCCAGCAGTGAACGCTGCCTGGATATGTTCCATGTCTAGAGTACCATTCTCCAAGTAGTCTTCCATGATAGTCTCATTGACCATAGAGAGAGCATCTTCTTTCTCATCTGACATCCAATCTATGCAGTCTTTTGAACAATGTTGCAAAAGGTCTTTCATAAGTTCTTCTTTTGTCCGATGAGAGATATCCATCTTATTCACAAAGATGATGCATGGTATCTCATAATGACGAAGACAACGCCAGATCGTCTCTGTATGACTCTGTACCCCATCCTGTCCATTAATGACTAAGACTGCCATATCCAAAACAGACAATACTCTCTCCATCTCAGCTGAAAAATCTACATGTCCTGGGGTATCGATCACATAGATCTCTTCCTCTGGTCTTATGATCCTAGCATCCTTAGCATAGATCGTAATACCATGTTTTCTCTCTTCTTCATCAAAGTCCAAGACCGTATCTCTATGATCCACACGTCCAGCTTTACGGATCGTTCCGCTTTTATATAACATTGATTCAATACATGTTGTCTTACCAGCATCAACATGTGCTGCAATTCCTACTACTATTCTCTTCATATTTTCTATTGTACTATGCATCGCACACTGCTGCATTGAAAAAACCGGACATGCCGGTCTTAATGTGAAGCTTTCACCTCTTCTTGATATTCTCTGGATAGTGCCAGCATCTCATCAAACCAAGCAAGGTAATACCGCCTCAATTCTTCATTCTCTAGTCTATCCACATTCTTTTTACGGATTGCATCTTCACGATCTGCATCTAATACTGGCAAATGATGTGCGATCTTATAAGATATAACATCTCTTACAGCATTAAATCTTTCTTCAAACAACTTTACCATCTCAGCATCGATCTCATCGATCCTTTTTCTTGCTTTTTCTAATTCACGATCTGCCATAGTGATCACCTCTATGTAGAGACTATACACAAATTTACAATAAATATGCGATATCCTGCTCATTTTCTTAAGATTTAACATATCCCATATATAGGATTGTTGTATAATTTTTGTAACGATAACAGTGAGGGCATTATGAATAACTTTGTATTTATTTCCGCTAATTTCCCAAAGAATTATTATGAATTTCCTAAAGCTTGGAAACAGATTGGGGGAACTGCTTTAGTTATTGGTGAAGAACCATACGAAACACTGTCACAGGATTTAAAAAATGTCATGGATGAGTATTACCAAGTAGGGTCTATGCAGAACTATGATGAGATGTATCGTGCTGTTGCATGGTTTGCACATAAGCATGGCAAGATCGACTGGCTGGAAAGCAACAATGAATTTTGGTTAGAGCAAGATGCCCGTCTGCGTGAAGACTTCAACATTACAACTGGTGATAGGCCTAAGGATATGATGCGTTATAAGTTGAAATCTAATATGAAGGCATATTACCAAAAAGCAGGGGTGCCGACTGCCAGGTGGCATTTAACAACGGTTTTTGAAGAAGGTAAAAAGTTTGTTACTGAGGTTGGTTATCCTGTTGTTGTAAAACCGAATGATGGTGTTGGGGCAAATTCTACTTGTCGGATCCGTAATGAGAAAGAACTCCGTGCTTTCTATCAACAAGAGCATCATACGCAATACATCATGGAAGAGTATGTACCTGGTACGATCGTTTCTTTTGATGGTCTTACAGATCAAGACGGAAAGATCATCTTCCAGACAGCGCATACATTTCCAGAACCGATCATGAATGTTGTAAATGAGAAAAAGGAATGTACATACTATTCTGAGAGAAAGATCCCGCATGATCTAGAAGAGATCGGTACGAAAGTCATTTCTGCTTTTGGCATCAAAGCAAGATTCTTCCATACTGAGTACTTCCGTCTATCACAAGATAAGCCTGGTCTTGGCAAAAAGGGTGATCTGGTCGGTCTTGAAGTGAATATGCGTCCACCAGGAGGTTATACCCCGGATATGATGAACTATGCCAATGACATCAACATCTACAGCATTTATGCAAACATGTGTATGTTCAACACTGCTTGGTATGATACTAACCGTCCTTATTACTGTGTTTATACAGGAAAAAGAGATGGCAATACATACAAGAACAGTGATCCTTTAATCTATGCTAGATTTGGTTCTAACATATGCATGCACGAGAGAATGCCTGATATCTTGAGCGGTGCTATGGGCAATGATATGTATATTGCTAGATTCCGTTCTTTGGATGATGTACGACGCTTTACAAAGTTTGTGTATGAGAAGCCTTCCACAAGAAAAAGGAGGTCGGCAAAATGAAAACTGAATACTTTAAAGAACCATCTGCTAACCTTGGCAGAGACATGGAGTACAAGGTATATGGACATGCTGGAAAACCTGTCCTCGTTTTTCCATCACAAGATGGACGTTTCTTTGACTATGAGAATAATGGCATGGTCAATGCGGCTAAGGACTATATTGATGACGGACGTGTCATGTTATTCTGTTGTGATTCAAATGATATCAACAGCTGGTCTTCTACAAGCTGGGATAATCGCAAAAGGATCGAACAACAGGAAGCTTATTATCATTACATCGTAGATGAATTGTATCCAAGGGTCTTAGCGATCAATACTGCTGCAAATGGTGTAGAACCAGACGGCATTTTAACAACAGGATGCTCTATGGGAGGCTTCCACGCCATGAACTTTATGTTGAGAAGACCCGATCTATTCTCTGGCTGCATTGCCTTATCTGGTGCATATGATGCAAGATTGTTCTTCCCTGATTACATGGATGATCTTGTATATGATAATTCCCCTGTAGATTACATCAACGGGATGTCATATGATCATCCTTATGTGGAGATGTATCGACATAGAGATATTATCGTATGCTGTGGCAGAGGGGCTTGGGAACATCCTATGCAGGAAGATGCAGCTAGAATGAAGGAGTTGTTTGAATATAAAAACATTCCTGCTTGGGTAGATTTTTGGGGGAATGATGTTGCCCATGATTGGCCTTGGTGGCAGAAGCAGATCAGGTATTATTTAAACTTTGTGTGCTGATATGGACGAGCTAGATAAAATGTATAAAGGTCTTTGGTATGATGCCAATCATGACCCTTATCTAAGTACAAGAAGAGAAGAAGCAGATGAACTCTTATTTGAGCTCAATCACACAGCACCGAAAGATAAAGAAAAGCGCAATACGATCATTCAGAAACTTATGCCTCATAAAGATGAAAACGCATATATCCTGCCGCCTTTCTTTACTGATTATGGTATCAATTGCTTCATTGGTGAAAACACCTTCATCAATCGCAATGCATACTTAATGGATGGTGGCAAGATCACCATTGGCAAACACTGCTTTATCGGCCCTAATTGCAGCATGTATACAGCTAATCACCCCTTCCTGCCTGATGAAAGAAATACGGGTCTTGAAAAAGCTTTACCAATCACATTAGGTGATAATGTATGGATTGGTGGAGATGTTACGATCCTGCCAGGTGTTACCATTGGGGACAATGCTGTCATTGGAGCAAAAAGTCTTGTTACAAAAGATATTCCTGCAAATTCGATAGCTGTTGGTTCTCCTTGCCGAGTGATTCGTAAAATATCTTCCGATGATTCGATTGCAAATGCTGAAGTGAAAAGTTAATTTCCACTTTGAAAAGCAAAAAAAGAAAAGTTGAA
>CAUWCC010000019.1:0-29634 GCA_963556805.1 uncultured Bulleidia sp.
GTAGAACGCCACCTTGCCAAGGTGGACACGGCAGTTCGATTCTGCTCACTCGCTCCATGATTTTGGCACTCTGAAAAGAGAATATCTTACATATCAACAAATGGTTCTGTGGAGTAGCGGTTTATCTCGTCTCCCTGTCACGGAGAAGATCGCGAGTTCGAATCTCGTCAGAACCGCCATTTCGCGAGTGTAGTTCAATGGTAGAACGCCACCTTGCCAAGGTGGACACGGCAGTTCGATTCTGCTCACTCGCTCCATGATTTTGGCACTCTGAAAAGAGAATATCTTACATATCAACAAATGGTTCTGTGGAGTAGCGGTTTATCTCGTCTCCCTGTCACGGAGAAGATCGCGAGTTCGAATCTCGTCAGAACCGCCATTTCGCGAGTGTAGTTCAATGGTAGAACGCCACCTTGCCAAGGTGGACACGGCAGTTCGATTCTGCTCACTCGCTCCATGATGAAGAGTACAAATTGTACTCTTTTTTTGTTGCTTTGAGAAAAAAACGGAGAGTCCCTCCGTTAGTTTGTATCCGGGTCTTTCCTATCATTCATCATGATGCATGCACGGATTCTAAAATCATATACAGGTTTGTCATTGACATAACGAATACGGATCAAGTAACCGGTTGTATCAGATAAGAAAGGTCGCTTGATCTTTTTGCTATAGGACATCATAGGTGATAACTGTTGGATAGAGATGGTCTTGAAATCCTGCAGGGTGATGTTCTGTGAGATGCATATACCGTTTGATATGATCGTGACGTGTTCTGGAATGGAGATCTTGCGTTTCTCCAGCATATAACGATAAGCACCTACTCCTACTTCTAATGGAATCACTGTATCTGTTATAGGACCATTGAGGATGTTTCTACTTATGCGAATCGTTGGTGTGCTTGTAAGATAAAAAGAAGTTGTATCTTCAGGTATACCGAACCATGTATGCAGGTCATAGAGATCGATCTTATCATCGATGGACTGCATGAGTCGGATATCTTCTTCGGTCGTATCAAAACTTTCTTGTATGTGTCTTTTTTCAATGTCGATATATTTTTTCTTCAATTTAAGAAGTTCGATCTGATGATCGATGGCTTCTTTCTGCTGATCGAGGATTGACAACAGCTGGGCACGGTCAGAACAGTTTTCATAGGTGTAAGCTTCTTCAAGAGAAAGATCAAATTCACGCAGTTTACGTAAATAGATCAAAGATACGTAGTCTTCCATCGTATAGTCATAGTAACCATTCTCTTGTTTTTGCGGATGCAGGAATCCCTTTTGGCGATACATACGTATCGTTTCGGGATGAATATTTGTGATGCGGGATAATTCATTGATCTTCATTTTAAACCTCTTTTATCTTGACTCTGTACCTGCTACAGAGATTATAACGAAATCATAGAAACTTGTGAAATTATAAACAGGTAGTGGAGGGTGAATATGAATCATAAATTGGGTTATAGAGCCTCTGTTGTTGGCTTATTTGCGACAGCAGTTGTGCTCGGTAGTCTGCCTGCATGCAGTAAAGCAGGAACGGAAACATTGACAGGTACGGCCAAGGGGCGTAATGGTGATGTGACAGTTGAAGTGCAGTACGGAGACGGCAAGATCCAGAGTGTCAAAGTAACAGAGCATAAAGAAACAGCTGGGTTGGCAGATCCTGCTATTGAAAAGATCCCAGCAGAGATTGTTTCCGCAAATAGTGTCAATGTCGATGCGGTATCTGGTGCTACGGTGACATCCAAGGCTATCATGAAGGCCGTTGAGAATGCGTTAGAGAGCGGTGGTATCGATACATCTGGTATGGCTGCTGCAGAGGAATGGAAGAATCAAGATGTTTCCTATAAAGCTGGAACATATACAGGTGAAGGTAAAGGATATAACGGTCCTATCCAGCTCAATGTTACATTTGGTAAAGATAAGATTGAAAAGGTAGAAGTAAAAGCAGATAAAGAAACTACTCATATCGGTACACCTGCATATACATATTTGATTGAAGATGCAGTTGCGGCGAATGGTGCTGGCATCGATACAGTATCTGGTGCTACTTTTACTTCTTTAGGTTTTAAAGAAGCATTGCAGGATGCTGCAAAACAGGCAAGTGTCTCTGATGCGGATGTGTTTGCGAAGAATACAGTGAAGCATGAACCAGGGGAAACGATCAATGAAACATATGATGTTGTTGTAGTTGGTGCTGGTGGTGCTGGTATGGCTGCTGCTGTACAGGCGGTGCAGAACGGTATGACAGCAGCGGTTTTGGAAGAGAATGCTGAAATCGGTGGTAATACAGTTGCTTCTGGTGGTCAGTATCAGTCTGTGCAGGATTATCTTGTTTGGGATGCAAAGGATCCGGATGCAGTAAAGGGTGAATATGAAGGAAAGCAGTATGATAAGGTCAAGATGGCAGCTGGTAATATTACAGTACTGAAAGAGATCTTGGATTGGAATGAGAAACCATTTGATCCATCCTACTTCAAAGATCATGAATTTACAGCAGGTGATGTAAAGACTGTATCTGGTGCTGGTGTACATGAAGAATATTTAGATACATTGAAAGCTTTGAAGAAGGAAATCAAGGCATATCTTGATTGGGCACAGCCGAAGCTGGATCAGGGTGTAGCTGAGACGGAATTGACATTGTTCTCAACATTGAATCTGCATATCTTTCAGACATATTACGGTGGTTTGAGACCAAATGCGGATATGACAAAGTGGATCTATGGTGATGCGGATCTTGTAAAACAGTTTGTTGAAGGTGGGCAGGACTTGAAGGGCTGGTTAGAAGACCAGGGTGCGATGTTTGATAATTCCAAACAGCCAACGATCGTTGGTGCATTGTGGAATCGTGAGAATGACTTCTTAGGTTGTGACTTGGATGGTGATGGCAAGGCTGATCCGGATGGTAAGAGAAAAGATGGCAAGACAGTATGGAATACATACTTTGCACCGATGGAGAAGACGGTCATGGATAGTGAAGGCAATGCCATCATGAGAAGAACAAGAGCGGAATCTTTGATCGTGGAAGATGGTCGTGTGACGGGTGTGAATGCAGTGCGTTATGATGGCACTAAGCTTGTTTTGAAAGCAAGAAAAGGTGTCGTTATGGCAACTGGTGGTTATGCGGCAGATATTCAACGAGTGATGGATACGAATGAATATTGGCAGCCAGGTTCTATTACTGACCATACAGAAACAACAAACCGTTCTTCTTTGATTGGCAGCGGTATCGACATGGGTAAAGATGCTGGGGCTGATGTGACAGGTCTTGGTTGGGCACAGATGATGCCGATCTCTTGGGTAGATGATGGTGACCTTGCTTTCGGTGGTGGTGACTATAGTATCTATATCTCACCAAAGAACGGTGAGCGTTTTGTAAATGAGACAAGTGAGAGAGATGTTCTGTCCATTGCAGAGTTTGCGAATGGGGTAACATATAAAGATACAAATGGTACATTCTTGGAGATTGCAAATGCAGATGCACCAGTAGCTGGTCCATATCCTTATGGAACCCCTAAGGATGAAGATCGTACTTTGTGGGAAAGTGATGTAGAAGGTCGTCAATATACTAGAACAGTAGATGAACTGGATGATCTGTTGAAAGAGTTCGGTTTTGATTGTACGGAAGAAGAGATCCGTAAGACGATCGAGGAATATGATCATGCTTTGATGAGCGGTAAGGAAGATGAGATGAAGGTCACAAAGACTGGCTGGAGTCGTTTGATCGGTTCTGCTGAGAAGGATGAAAATGGCAACTATAAGCCGGAAACATATACATTAAATGGTGTAAAACTGAAGGTTAGACTTTTGGCTCCTTCTACACATCATACAATGGGCGGCTTGAAGATCGATGCACAGCGTCATGTATTGGATAAGAATGGTGATCCTGTCAAGGGATTGTATGCGGCTGGTGAAGTAACTGGCGGTATTCATGGCGGTAATCGTTTGGGCGGTAATGCGATCGTTGAGATCCTTGTGTCTGGACGTGCTGCAGTAGATACAATCATGAAGGATGCATAAGCATTCATGTAGACCGTGGGACCTCTCACGGTCTTTTTGTTCAGAAAATATAGATGAATATTATGTATTTCGTGAATATGTATGCTTTGTTTTGGTTGATTTTACAGAACTAAAAAAATATAATAGACACGTTTCGAGAAAAGATGAGGTGAGCATATGGATTATCAGAAGGTTATTAATATTGCGGTCATTGCCCACGTTGACGCAGGTAAGTCCACATTGGTAAATGCATTTTTGAAGCAGAGTCATGTATTTAAGGACAATGAAAAAGTGGTTGATTGTATCATGGATTCCAATGATCTGGAAAGAGAGAGAGGAATCACCATTTATTCCAAGAACTGCTCTGTTACATATAAGGATTACAAGATCAACATCGTTGATACACCAGGCCATGCGGATTTTTCATCCGAAGTTGAGCGTATCATCAAGACAGTTGATACCGTTATTCTTCTGGTAGACAGTGCTGAAGGTCCGATGCCGCAGACACGTTTTGTTTTGCAAAAGTCTTTGGAAATCGGTTTGAGACCGATCCTCTTGATCAATAAGATGGATAAGCAGGATTCCCGCTGGCAGGAAGTTATTGATGAAGTATATGACTTGTTCTTAGAGTTGAATGCGGCTGATGATCAGTTGGATTTCCCAATCTTGTATGGTGTTGCTAGAGACGGCATCGTTCGTTACGATTGGGAGAATGATACAAACAACGATATCGTTCCGTTGTTTGAAACGATCATTCACCATGTACAGGCATATCCGAATTTGACAGAGGAATCTGTACAGATGCAGATCTGTGCGTTGGCATATGATGATTATATTGGTCGTCTTGGTATTGGTCGTATCTATAAGGGTACATTGAAGGCTGGTACAAGCTATGAAGTTTGCAATGCAAATGGTACAGGACACCAGGGCAAGACAAACCAGATCTTTGTATATAAAGGATTGAGCCGTATCTCTGTTGAGGAAGCTCAGTGCGGTGAAGTTGTTATGATCTCTGGTATCCCGGATATCAACATTGGTGATACATTGTGCCCAGTTGGTTCCCCAGATCCAATGCCTTTGATCAAGATTGAAGAACCGACATTGTCTATGAATTTCATGGTCAATGACTCCCCATTTGCTGGTCAGACTGGTAAGTTTGTAACATCCCGCAACATTCGTGAGAGATTGGAAAAGGAATTGGAAGTCAATGTAGGTTTGAAGGTAGAAGATACAGATTCTACAGATACATTCAAGGTTTCCGGTAGAGGTGAATTGCATTTAACTGTTTTGTTGGAACAGATGAGACGTGAAGGTTATGAAGTTGCTGTTTCTAGACCTGAAGTTATCTTGAAGAAGATCGATGGTGTAACTTGTGAGCCGGTAGAGGAAGTTGTGATCGATGCACCGACAGAGTACTCCGGCAGTGTGATCAGTGCATTGAATGTACGTAAGGGTGTTCTTTCCAACATGGAAGAGATCGGTACATATACACGTATTACATACATGGTTCCTACAAGAGGTTTGATCGGTTTCCGTTCTGACTTCATCAATATGACACATGGTGAAGGTACTTTGGTACAGAGATTAGCTGATTATGAACCGTTTAAGGGTGAGATCCCGCAGCGTGAGAATGGTGCTTTGATCTCTACAGAGACAGGTGCTGCTATGACATATGCTTTGTGGAATATCCAGGAAAGAGGTCAGCTCTTCATTGGAGCACAGACACCAGTATATGAAGGTATGATCATTGGCGTATCTGCTAAGAACATGGATATGGGTGTCAATCCGATCAAGAATAAGAAGATGACAGCTGTACGTTCTACAGGTAATGATGAAGCTATGAAGCTTGTACCGCCGCGTGTATTGACATTGGAAGCTGCAATCGAGTTTATTAATGATGATGAATTGGTAGAGATCACACCTACAGATATTCGTATCCGTAAGAAGTATTTGACAGAGATCGAGCGCAGAAGACATTATAGAGCACTCGGTAAGTTAGAGAACGACCAGTAAGAAAGATTAGCAGGATCGTGGAAACACGATCCTTTTCTTTGGTATGATAGAGCAACGTGTGGAGGTCAGTATGGCTAGAGAGTTGACAGAAGTTCAAAAGATAGAGCAGACGATCACGAAGAGATTTCATAAAGAATTATGGTCTCGTTTTCAGATCGCGGTCGGAAGGTACCACTTGATCGAAAAGGGGGATAAGATCGCGGTCTGCATATCCGGCGGGAAAGATAGTATGTTGATGGCTGTGATGATGCGGATGTATGTGAAGTACCATATGGCGGATGCAGAGTTGATGTACCTGGTGATGGATCCTGGGTATAATGCAGCAAATCGGAAGAGGATCGAGGAGAATGCGGCAAGACTGGAACTGCCGATTACGATCTTTAATACACAGATTTTTGATGTAGCAGATAAGAGTGCAAAATCACCTTGTTATCTTTGTGCAAGGATGAGAAGAGGGTCTTTGTATAACGAAGCAAAGAAATATGGATGTAATAAGATTGCTTTGGGGCATCATTTGAACGATGCGATCGAGACACCGTTGATGTCGATGTTTTGGTCTTCTAAGATCGAGACCATCATTCCTAAGTCACATAGTGATAACTTTGCTGGGATGGAGTTGATCCGTCCGATGTACTGCATTAAAGAAGCAGATATCCTCAAGTGGTGTGAAGTGAATGATTTTCACTTTATCCAGTGTGCGTGTAAGTTGACGGAACTGGCAGGGGTGCCGGAGAGTGGGTTGAGTTCTAAACGAAAAGAAGCAAAGGAATTGATCGCAGAGTTGAAGAAAGTAAACCCGCAGATCGAGGATAATATCTTCAGTGCTTTGCATGCTGTACAGTTGGATACGTTCCCTGGTTATAAACACCATGGGGTTGTACATAGTTTTTTAGATGATTATGATGAAGAATGAGGAAGAAGCTTAGGTTCGAGCTTCTTTTCTTATAGGAGAATTGAGCGTTGTAATGCTATAATGTCAAATGCAAGATACTGCCTGAGAAGCATAAGTGACAGTATTCATATAAAGGAGACAGGATATATGAAGAGTTTGATCTATATTGCAGAAGGTTTCGAAGAATGTGAAGCATTGATCGTAGTGGATCTGTTGAGAAGAGCAGGTCTTGAGATCGATATGGTTTCCATTAGTGAGGATAAGGCAGTGAAGTCTTCACATGGTGTAACAGTGGTCTGCGATCAGGTGATGAAGGATATCGATGCTAGGGCATATGATACGATCATCTTGCCGGGTGGTAAGCTTGGTACAGCAAATCTGGAAGCTTGTGAAGGGGTAAAGGAAGCGGTTCGTAAGCATTATGATGCAGGTAAATTGACTTGTGCTATTTGTGCTGCACCATCTATCTTTGGACATATGGGATTGTTGAAAGATCGTAAGTATACGTGTTTCCCTTCTTTTGATGAGACATCTTTCGGTGGTGCATATCAAATGGAGCTTGCTGTGAAAGATGGTAATGTCATCACTGGCAGGGGTATGGGTGCAACTTTAGAGTTTGCACGTGAGATCTTGAAGACGGTATTGTCTGAAGATGAAATGAGTAAGGTCGAAAACGGGATCCAGTATGAACATAGTTTCAAGTGATCTTGTTAAAGAATAGAAGAATAGGAGATTATTATGATCAGCATTTTTACAAGTGATTCTAGTCAGTTTAAGTTTGATGTACTTGTAGAGGTTGCACGTGAAGCATTTGACAATGATCTTTCCGAAGAGAAGGTCAATGCGAAAGCAAAGCAGCTTGTACAGCTCGGTGGTGAAAGATTCCGTTGCTGTGTCTATAAGGAAAGAGAAGTTCTTCGTCAGAGAGTGCGTCTTGCTATGGGTAAGATGGCAAATGATCTTGAGGAGTATAAGCCTAAGCAGATCGTTCAGGTCATTGATGCGGCTTGTGATGGTTGTACGATCCAGAAGATCCAGGTTACGGATAACTGCCGTAAGTGTATGAGCAAGGCTTGTATGGCAGCTTGTAACTTTGGGGCTATTTCTATGGGAGCTACTCGTTCCCAGATCGATCACAGTAAGTGTAAGGAGTGCGGTGCTTGTGCAAGAGCTTGTCCGTATAATGCAATCGTTATTACAGAGAGACCTTGTTATGCACATTGCCCTGTCCAGGCTATTTCTTGGAACGAGGCAAATATTGCGCAGATTGATGAAGATAGATGTATTAACTGTGGTGCATGTTTGAAGGCTTGTCCGTTTGGTGCTATTTCTGATATGAGCTGGATCTCTCAGGTCATTGAGCTTTTGAATAAGGGTGTTGAGACATATGCTATCGTTGCGCCTTCCATCCAGGGTCAGTTTGAGGATGCAAGTCTTGGTCAGATCATGAAGGCAATTGAGGCATTGGGTTTCACAAAGTGCTTGGAAGTTGCTAGTGGTGCGGATGCTGTTGCTAAGGTAGAAGCTGAGGAATTGATCGAGCATAAGGAAGCTGGTAAGCCGATGACAACATCTTGCTGTCCAGGTTTTGTGAATATGTTGAAGATTCACTTCCCAGATCTCTATAAGAACAATAAGAGTACAACTGTTACACCAATGATGGCTACAGCACGTAAGTTGAAGAAAGAACATCCTGAGTGCAAGGTCGTCTTCATTGGACCGTGTGTTGCAAAGAAGCAGGAAGCAATGCAGGAAGTTTCAGCAGTAGACTATGTCATGACATATGAAGAGATCGCTGCTTTGATGTCTGCTAAGGGTGTTGCTGCTGAAACATTTACGGCAGATGAAGAGCTGACATCTTCCAACTATGGTAGAAACTTTGCTTATTCTGGTGGTGTTGCAGCAGCTGTTGTAGAAGCATTGAAGGAAGCAGAATACGATAAGCCGGTGACAACAGTTTTGGCTAATGGTGGTGCTGAGTGCAAGCAGCAGTTGAACTTGATCAAGTTTAATCGTTTCAAGGCAGATATCTTGGAAGGTATGGCTTGTCCTGGTGGTTGTATTGCAGGTCCAGCTGTGATCGCACAGCCGTTGAAGTCTAAGGGCCGTATGGTGAAAGAGAATATGCCGAATAAGGATCGTACGATCAAGGATTCTCTGGAAGCTACCGATTATTCTGACGTCGATATGGACGTTACACATAAGATCTAGTTAAGTTCTGTCGGCGCAAGTTGGGGGTCTA
This sequence comes from uncultured Bulleidia sp., assembly GCA_963556805.1. Taxonomy (GTDB): domain Bacteria; phylum Bacillota_I; class Bacilli_A; order Erysipelotrichales; family Erysipelotrichaceae; genus Bulleidia. Next base: position 9,140 of record CAUWCC010000019.1, read on the forward strand.
TTGAAAGATAGATCGATTGTGCCGACTTTGTTTTTTAGAAAGAAGGTCAAGACAATGGGTGTTAAAGAAAGATTGATTCGTTATTGTCAGGTTGATACACAGTCTGATCCACAGAGTGAGAGTTCTCCCTCTACGATGAAGCAGTTCGATCTGGCACATATGCTAGTAGAGGAACTCAAGGAACTTGGTATTCAGGATGCTGCTGTAGATGAGTACTGCTATGTATATGGTCATTTGGAAAGTAATATCGATCATGACTGTCCTGTCGTAGGTTTTGTAGCACATATGGACACAGCACCTGATTTCTCAGGTAAGGATGTCAAGCCGCGTATCATTGAGAATTATGATGGAAAAGATATTGAATTGTGTGAGGGTGTTGTTACAAAGGTAAGTGATTTCCCGTATCTGGAAACTGTAAAAGGTAAGACTTTGATGGTCACAGATGGTTCAACATTGCTTGGTGCGGATGATAAGGCTGGTATTACAGCGATCATGGAAGCTTTGGTCTATCTCTTGGATCATCCAGAAGTAAAGCATGGTCGTATTGCGATCGCCTTTACGCCGGATGAGGAAGTTGGTAGAGGTACAGAACATTTTGATACAGAAAAGTTTGGTGCTTCTTTTGCTTATACAATGGATGGCGGCAGGATCGATGCATGGTCTAATGAGACATTTAATGCAGCAAGTGCGATCGTAGAGTGTGAGGGTTTCTCCATTCATCCAGGTTCTGCTAAAGACAGTATGATCAATGCCTTGAATACTGCAATAGAGTTCCATAATATGTTGCCAGAGTTCTCACGTCCGGAACATACATGTGATCGTGAGCCGTTCTTCCATCTTCATGATATGAATGGTGATGTAGAACATGCACATATGGAATACATTATTCGTGCACATGAAAAGAGCGATTTTGAACATATGCAGGAATTGATGGTACAGGCTGCAGATTACATCAATGCTAAGCATGGTAAGCATGTTTTGAATCTTACGATCAAGCAGTCTTATAAAAATATGAAAGAAGTATTGAAGGATAGACCTGAGGTATCTCATATTGCTGAGCAGGCTTTGCATGATCTTGGGGTAGTTCCTTTCAATGAGCCAATCCGCGGTGGTACGGATGGTTCTAGTTTGACATTCATGGGTGTACCGTGTCCAAATCTTGGTAATGGCGGTGAGAATTTCCATGGTCGCTATGAATATTGTGTTTTGGAAGAGTTGGAGTTGGCTGTAAAGTTGATCGTCCGCATTGCGGCGTTGACAGTGGAGGCATAATATGATCTTTACTTGTACACTGAATCCGTCTTTGGACTATTATATGGAATTTGATGAGTCTTTGTCAGCTGGCCATGTGAATCGTTCACAGCTTGAGTATTATGAAGCTGGTGGTAAGGGAATCAATGTTTCTATCGTATTGAATAATCTGGGCATTCCAAGCAGAGCATTGGGATTCTTGGGAGGTTTTACGAAAGACTTCTATATTAGTCTTTTGGCTAAGTATGAGCATATCCTGCCACATTTTACATATATTGAAGGTGCTACACGTATCAATCTGAAGCTTAGATGTAAAGATGGGCCGACTGATCTCAATGCGGCTGGTCCGTATGTGACAGCAGCAGATATGGCCAATCTAGCAAGTAAAGCAGATCGTTTGAGCAAGGGCGACTATCTAGTTGTTTCTGGTAATACACAAGTATATCTTGCGGAAGATGTGAAGGAGATGCTGCGTAATGCCATTAAGCAAGAAGTAAGAGTTTGTTTGGATACAGATCCTGCTTTGATGCGTGATATGCTGGAAGATGGTTTGTTCATGATCAAATCAACACCGCAGGAATTGAGTGTGATGTTTGATCGTGAGATCGAGACAGAGGAACAGTGTGTAGAAGCGATAAGAGAGATGCATCAAAAGGGTGTTGTTAATGCTATTGTTGTTTACAACAACCGGAAGGCATTCTTATGTTGTGAGGAAGGTACTTTTGAAGCTGCATTGCAAGAAGAGATGGAAGCTGTCAATACAGTAGGTACAGGTGACTCTTTGGTAGCAGGATTCTTGATGAATTATTTACGTTCAAAAGACCCTGTGGATAGTTTCCGCTTTGGTGCATCCTGCGGTTCTGCTACAGCATATTCTAGATCTTTGGCAACACGTGAAAAGATCGATAGTTTTTATGAAGAGAAAGAGGTCAAACAGCTGGGTGATCGATAGGTGTTTTTCCTTAGTGAGGTGATTTATGAAACAGTTATTGCTTGCTGGTTTATTACTGGCATATGTAGCCATGTTTGTACATCCGAATCCTGATCAGGAAGCAGTTTTGAAAACAGAACCGATCGCGATCGTCAATGATGTACAGTTGCAAACCAGTACACCAGATATGGGGGCATATGAACTAGGGGAAGATACAAGTTTTCAAGAGATCTCTCTGCAGGAGTCTTTGAAAATATTTGAAGAATCTGGATCTGCTATTTTGTTCTACGCAAAAGCAGAAGGACAGGAGAGCAGGATGGCAGCACCGGTTTTGGATGAAGCTGCAAAGAAGCTTGGTGTTAGTGTCTACTACATAGATTGTGGGAAACCGTATGAGCAAGCGGATATTGATCAATTAACACAGTATATCAGTGAGACATTTGCATCTTCTAAAACAGGTGCGAAAACATTCTATTTGCCGAATGTTGTGGCAGTGAAGAATGGTGAGATCACAGATTGGCATACAGCATTGGTAGATGGGTTGATCTTGACGGGGGATGAGGTATCATTGCCGGAGGATGCACATATAAAATTGTTGAATGCGTATATCAAGACAATACAATCTGCTGCCTCGAAGTAAAGAAACAGCTGGTCTATCTCCTTTGGGATATGGATCAGCTGTTTTTGTATCACTAAAAGGGGAGAAAGATATATGGCTGAAATAGCGTATATAGCGTATATAGCGTATAATATAGTTTGCACAAGATCCGAAGAAGTGGGGGAAAGAGAAGAAGCCGAACTCTCTTTTACTATACTAGGTAAGAGGGTCTTGGTCATAAAAAGGAGGGTTATATGACAGGAAGTTGGAAGCGCTTCAGCACATGTTTGTTAACGACATTTATGTGCTTTGGTGCGTGGACACCTGCCTATATTGCAGTACAGGCAGAAGAATCTACATCAACTGCACAGGAGTATGAAATCTATCCTGCACCACATGTTGTACAGTATGGTACAGGTGATTATTTGATGCAGCCTGATGTCAATGTTGTATATGAAGATGGTATCGATGCATATACAAAAGATCGTTTAAATGAAGTTTTAGGTTTGAAAGAGATCCATCCATCTGTAACTAGTGCTGTTGCAGAAGGAAAGACAAATATCCTTGTTGGTATTGATGGTTCTAATGGTGTTGTTGATCAGTATGCTGATCAGCATGTTACAACAGCTGAGGATCTTTTCACTAAGAATGATGCATATGTATTGGATAGTCAGGACAATACGATCACTGTCCTTGGTAAGGATACAGATGCTGCTTTCTATGGTTTGACATCTTTGTATCATATCTTTACACAGATCGATGGTATGGGTATCCGTAATTTCCATATCGAAGACTGGGCTGATGTTGTCAGCAGAGGTTTCATTGAGGGTTATTATGGTGATCCGTGGTCTACTGAGAATCGTGCAGATCTGATGACTTGGGGTGGGTACTATAAATTGAATTCTTATTTCTATGCCCCTAAGGACGATCCAAAGCATAATAGACAGTGGCGTGTTCTCTATACAGAGGATGAGATCAACACGAAGATCAAGCCATTGGCAGAAGCTGGCAATCGTTCTAAGTGCCGTTTCGTATTTGCTTTGCATCCATTTATGAATAATCCGATCACATCAAATAACTATGATCAGGGGCTGAAGGATTTGCAGGCTAAGTTCAAGCAGGTCATTGATGCAGGTGTTCGTCAAATCGCTATTTTGGCGGATGATGCTCACAATCAGGGGGCACAGCTGTATCAGCGTCTTTTAACAGATATGACTGCTTGGTTGAAGGAACAGCAGAAGACATATCCAGACCTCAAGACTACTTTGCCATTCTGTCCAGTAGAATACATGAGCAATGGTCAGGGTTACTATAAGAATTTCCCTGAGAATGTTCAGGTCGTTATGACTGGCGGTAAAGTATGGGGTGAAGTAACAAATAACTTCACAAATGCATTTACAGCAAATACAGGCAGAGGTCCTTACATGTGGATCAACTGGCCATGTTCTGATAACTCTAAGAATCACTTGATCATGGGCGGTTATTCCACATTCTTACATCCTGGTGTTGATCCTGCTAAGATCCAGGGTATCGTTTTGAATCCAATGCAGGAGTCTGAACCAAGTAAAGTAGGTATTTTCGGCAATGCAGACTATTCTTGGAATATCTGGGATAATGAAGAACAGGCAAATCAGGCGTGGTATGATTCTTTCAAGTATGTAGATCACAATAGTTCTATGGAAACAGTTGGTTCTTCAGCTTTACGTGAGTTGTCTAAGCATATGATCAACCAGAATATGGATGGTCGTGTTACAGCCTTGCAGGAATCTGTAGAGTTGGCACCAAAGTTGAATGCATTTAAGGCAAAGCTGGATAATAATACAGTGACAGCAGAGGATGTGGATACGTTGATCGCTGAGTTTGCTGTATTACAGCAGGCTGCAGTGGATTATCGTGCGTCTGCAGGTGATACAAAGGTTAGAGATCAGATCGTTTATTGGTTGGATTGCTGGGATGATACAACAGAAGCTGCAATTGCTTATTTGAATGGTGTGAAGGCTGTATTGCATCAGGATACAGCATCCTTGTTGACATATAACAGTGAAGGTAAGGTAGCCTTTGAACGCTCACGTACACATAGTTTCCATTATGTAGATCATATGGAAAATGCAGAAGTTGGTGTACAGCACATTGTTCCTTTCATCAGAAGTCTTGCTTCTTATGTATCTTCACATGCAGAAGTTGCGTTGGATCCAAATAAGGTCATTACAACATTTGTGACAAGTCGTACAGATAATCCTTCTAATGGTATTGATAAGATCACTGATGGTAAAGACAGCACAGCTGCCATCTTTAAGACACCTAATACGATCAAGGCTGGTGAGTTTGTAGGTTTGACATTCAATAAGCCGATCAAGATCGAGAATGTACGTTTCTTGCTTGGTGCTGGTAAGGACCACTTCGATGAAGCAAAGGTTCAGTATTTAGATGGTACAGAATGGAAGGATCTGACTTTGAGAGATCAGAATAATTTGTTCACTGGTGTATTGAATCAGCCACAGGAAGTAAAGCTTGCTGCAGATAAGCTGCCTGAGAACTTTACTGCTTCTGGTATCCGTCTGATCTCTACAAGAGCAAATACAAATGATGCGTGGTTGCAGGTCAACGAGATCGCTGTGAATGAAAAGGCACCAGAAGCTGGTGTATTCACTACAGAGTATTCAACAAATATGAAAATACGTCAAAGTAATCTGAATGCAATGGGTGATGGCAACAACGCTACAGAAGTATGGCTTTCTGAACAGCATGCGGATTCTACAGCTGCTAACAGCTATATTCAGTTGACTTTGAGCACACCGCAGTTGCTTGGTACGATTCACTTTGCACAGAGTGCTAGTTCTGGAACTGACTTCATCAATAAGGGTGAATTGCAGTATAAGAATGATGCAGGTGTATGGACAAAGCTTGCGGATGTAAATGGAAATAAGGTTCAGGACTTCAATGTTTCAGAACAGAATATTACAGCTAAGGAACTTCGTATTGTAAACAAGGAAAATAAGCCAGTTTGGTGGAGAGTTGGTGAATTCACTGTAAAGGCTAAGATCGTAGAGAAGGATACAGCAGAATTTGTCTACACAAATCTTGAGAATACAGATATCTTGTCCAACAACAAAAACGGTAAGGCATATCTGACAAATGGTACTGTTACTTTGAACAAGGATCAGTACATCGGTTTGGATCTGAAGAACATCTTGGATGTAACAAATGTTGCAACAACTGAACTGCCTTCTGGTTTGAAGCTTGAAACATCTATGAATGGTGTTACATGGACTGCTTATGCAAAGGATAAGAATGTCGATGCTAGATACATTCGTGTAGTTAGTGACAAAGCAAATGTTTCTTGGAGTATGGATAAGTTCGAGGTTTCTTATACATATACAAACAAGAAGTCTGTCACATCTGATTTTGCAAAGAGTGATGATAGACGTGATGTTCGTACAAAGAAGAATGTGGATAATGTGTTTGATGGTAAGCTTTCCACATTTGCTGAAGTGACAGGTAGTCAGGAACAGGGTAAGCATATTACGTTTGACTTAGGCCAGACGATCGATCTGACATCCATGCGCTTCTATATTGATGAAAATAACAAGGATTATTTCCGTCATGCTAAGATCGAAGTGTCCGCTAATAACAAGGATTGGAAACAGGTAATGGAACTTGGTAAGGCTGGCATTGCAAATACTTCAAATGAGTCTGTTGCTAAGTCTGATGAAACATTGACACATGACAGCCAGAATCCTGGTTATATGTTCAAAGAAGCAGCTGGTTTGCAGAATATCAAAACGAGATATATCCGTATCACACCTTTGACAACATATTCTCATAGATGGGTATGCATCAATGAATTGCAATTGAATGGTGGTGCATACATTTCTCCAGAGTATAAGAGAGATGTTGTTAGTGATGCAGTAGAAGTAAGAAATATGCTTCCTTCTTATATGTTAGATGGTAATTATGCTACAACATATAAGTCTAGTGCTCAGAATAGTTCTTTCACATATAGAGTATCTGCACCAGAAGGTGTTAAGTCTGTTCGTATGGTACAGCTTGGTGAAGTATCTAATGCTGAAGTGAATGTAAAGTATATTGGTGATAACAAGGCTTCTAAGCTTGGTACATTGAATATGCCGATCAATGAGTTCACATTGGATGGTTCTAAGAAGGTTGAAAGCTTCACAGTAAGCTGGAAGAATGTAGTACCTGAGATCGCTGAGATCACATTGTCTGATAAGACTGCTGGAGCTGTTGATAAGACTGCTTTGCATGCTTTGATCAACCAGGCTGTTCCGAAGGATACATGGACGAAGAAGAGCATTGCTCGTTATGAGAGTGCATTGCAGGCTGCTAGAGATATTGAAGCTAATGCAAGTGTGACACAGGGTGTTGTTGATTCTGCTGTTGGTACATTACGTGGTGCAATTGACAGTGCAATTGTAAAGGCTGATAACATCGAGGCATTGCGGGCTCTTGTAAATGAAAAGCTCTCTAATGAGGATCATACATATACAAATGTTTCTTATCATGCTTATGAAGCTGCTTTGAATCGTGTTGTAAAGGCTTTGGAGAATGCGGATGATTTGAGTAAGACTGATGGTGACGAATTACAGAAGAATGTAGAAAATGCAAAGGCTGCACTTGTATATTCTGTTATGGAGAGAGATCTCTTGGAATCTGCAGTAAAGACATTTGGTACATTCAATGCTGAGAATTATACAGAGAACAGCTATGCTGCTTTGACATTTGCAAAAGATCAGGCTTTGGCTAAGATTGCATCAGATAAGGCTGGCACTGAGAAGATCGCACCTTCACAGTTCAAGGAAATGCATCAGGCATATGATGATGCTGTTGCAGGTCTTGTAAATGTTGTGGAATTGAAGGCTGAGATTGCGGTTGATGTGAAGCTGGATATGTATACAGAAGAAACAGTGAAGGCTTATGAAGCGGCAATTGCGTCTGGTCGTGAGCAGTTGGTATCTGGTACAAAGGAATCTGTAGCAGCTGCTGTTGATGCGATCCGTGAAGCACGTAAGAACTTGAGCGAGAAAGATGAGTCTTTGAATGCGTTGTTGCATGAGATCAACAACTTGAATAAGAATGATTATACTGAAAGTTCTTATGATGCATTGATGAAGGCAGTTGAAACAAAGGATGTTGCTGCAATCAAGGCTAAGAAGGACGCTTTAGTAAGTGTTGTTGGTTTGAAGAATGCAATGGAAACAGCAAATGGTGCTTCCAGTGATTTGTATACAACATCTTCTTATCAGGTATTGAAGGATGCTTTGGCAGACGCAAAGGCATTGCTGAAGAATGGTTCTAGAGAAGAAATCTCAGCAATGATCGATCGTTTGGATACTGCTATGAAGGGTCTTGAGCTTCGTGTACAGGAAGATACACGTAAGGATATTGTATTGAAGAAGAGTGATGGATATACAAAGGAATCTTATGCGGCATATAAGAAAGCATACGATGCTCTTATGAATGCTGATATTAAGGATCTTTCTCTTGAGGAATACAATACTTTGATGCAGACATTCAAGGATGCTGAGGATGCATTGAAGCTTGCTATTACAGAACCAGTTGATCGTCCGAATACACAGCATAATAGTAACGATGTTCAGACAGGTGTATATGCAAATCCGCTTGTTTGGGTTGGGGTACTTGGTGCTGCTGCAGTAATTGGTATTATCATTGTTGTGATGAATCGTAAGAAGAAGTAATAGTGATATGTATGAGTCCTAGTCATGGAAATGACTGGGACTTTTTTTTGATTTAGATTTCTAGTTTTTATCAAGTTTTATAACAGAAAAAATGTGTAGACCAGTAGCTGGATAAGGAAAAAGAAATATGAATAATATTTGTATGAAGATGACATGAAAGTGCATACATTTAGTTATCTTTTCCTGCTATACTAACGTTAGATACTATGTGTTTTTAGGAAGGACACATGGGTGGAAAGAAAGGGAAAGAGTAATGAAAAAACTTTTTACAAAGTTCCTTGCTTGTGCATTTGCTTGTGTAATGGCTGTCTCTGTGGCATCTCCGTTCACAACAAAAGCACGTGCTGAGGAAGGACAGACAGGTTACGAAATCTATCCTACACCGCACGATGTGCAGTATAAGGAAGGTGATTTCATCGTTCGTGATACTGTCAATGCTGTTGTAGAACAGCAGATCGATGAAGCTACAAGAAATCGTTTGAACGAGGTCATGGCTATCAAGAACAAGACTGTTGAGGTTACTGATGCTAAGACTGAAGATGCTTCCAAGACAAATATCTTGGTAGGTGTTAAGAATTCCGGCGGCTACGTAGATAACTATGTGAAGGCAAATTATACAGTTTCTGATGATTTGTTCACTCACTATGGCGCATACTTTATGGCTGCCAACAATGGCGAGATCGTCATTCTTGGTAAGGATACTGATGCTGCCTTCTATGGCTTGACATCCTTGAAGTGGATCTTCAACCAGATTGATGGCTCTACGATCCGTAATTTTGAGATCAAAGACTATGCTGATGTGAATATCCGTGGCTTTATTGAAGGTTACTATGGTATTCCGTGGTCTCCAGAAGGCCGTATGAGCCTGATGAAGTTCGGTGGTGACTTCAAGATGACTTCCTACATCTTTGCACCTAAGGACGATCCGTATCATACATCTAAGTGGCGTGAGCTTTATCCAACAGAAGAGTTGGAAAGCATCAAGCAGCAGGTTGCAGTAGGTAATGCATCTAAGTGTCATTTTGTATGGACAGCACATCCATTCATGGGTGGCTTCAATGCGAATGATGTAGATGGTGAGATTGCAGCATTGTTGAGAAAGTTTGATCAGTTGTACGAAGCTGGTGTACGTCAGTTTGGTGTTCTTGGTGATGACGTAGGTAACTTGAATAAAGATATCGTCGTTAGAGTTATGAATGCTGTTTCTGATTGGGCTAAGAAGAAGGGTGACTGCTATGACACAGTATTCTGCCCAGCAGGTTATAACCACAGTTGGCAGGGTAACTATTCTGAATTGAATACATATGATGCAGGTTTCCCTGAAGATGTTCAGATCTTCTGGACAGGTGAAGCAGTATGTCAGCCGATCGAGCAGAAGACATTGGATCACTTCAGAAGACAGAATAAGCAGGGTGATAAGGATCGTCGTGCTCCTTTGTTCTGGTTGAACTGGCCTGTAAATGATATTAACCACAGCCGTATGTTGATGGGTAAGGGTGAACTCCTCCACACAGATATCAATCCTGATGATCTCTATGGTGCTGTTTCCAATCCGATGCAGGAATCTGAAGCTTCTAAGGTAGCTATCTTTGCATTGGCTGATTACACATGGAACATCAAGGGCTTTAATGCAGATAAGAGCTGGGCAGACAGCTTCAAGTATATTGAACCGGATTGTGCAGAAGATCTGCATATATTGGCAAAGCATATGTCCAACCCTGCTCCAAATGGTCATGGTTTGACATTGAGTGAATCTGTTGAATTGAAGCCGGTTCTTGATGAATTTAAGGCTGCTTTGGCAAATGGAACAGTAAAGGATGGTACTGGTGATAGAGTTATTTCTGAAATGGAAACGATCATCAATGCTTGTGATGGTTTCCAGGCAAAGTCTAAGAACCAGATGTTGAAGGATCAGTTGAAGCCGTTCACAGATTCTTTGAAGGATCTCACAACAGCAATTCGTGATTTTACAAAGGCAGAGATTGCTTTGGAAAATAACGATAACTACAATGCCTTCAATCTTTATACATCTGCTTCTGATTCTTTGAAGCGTTCTCAGAATCATTTGAAGCCGGCAAAGGGTAACCCTGGTTATGAAGCTGTTGATCCAGGTTCTACAGAGTTGATCCCATTGGCTGCAAAGCTCCAGGAAAAGCTTTCTGGTCCTGTTAATGATTACATCACAGGTGGTACTGATAAACCTTTGACATTTACAGCTGAATCCAATATCACAGGCTGGCATAGTGGTAGTCCAGCAAATATTATTGACGGAAATAACAACACACATGCTTGGTCTAACGGTTATGAAGCAGCTGGTCAGTACTTCCAGGTTAACTTCAGTAAGCCTGCAACTGTATATGGTGTTCATATCTTGAATGGTGCTAACCAGAATGATAAGCATCAGGATACATTTGGCACTGCTAAGATCGTTTATAAGACAGAAGGCAGTGAAGAATGGAAGCAGGTTGGTAACAACTTTACAAATTATGCAGAACACGCTGATGTAAATAACGTTGAATTGAAGAATGTTGTTGCAATGCGTTATGAATGCGTTGCTGCAGGTTCTAGTAATAAGTGGCCGGCTATGCGTGAATTCCGCATTGCTACTGAAGTTGAAACAACTCCAGAATTCACTAAGGAAGTAATCCGTACAAGCAATAACGAAGGTTGGTCTGTAAATTCTGGTTCTGAAGCAAACATCATCGATGGCAACCCAGCAACTAACGTACATTTCAATGTTCGTCAGCATGCTTCTGAAAACGTAAATACAACAATTCCAGGTGATTACATCGGTGTTAAGCTTTCTCAGCCGATCACACTTGGTAAGATTCATATCCTTCAGGGTAGACATGATACAGACTCAGACTTCTTCATGAACTGTGATTTGGAATACTCTATGGATGGTACACATTGGACAAAGATCCAGTCTTATGAGAATAAGAGAGAAATCTCTGTTGATCTTTCTGATCAGAATATCCAGGCTCAGTATGTTCGTTTGAAGAATACAAAGAACTACAAATACTGGGTAGCTATGCGTGAATTCGATGTTGATGCTAAAGTATTGTTCAATTCCAAGGCTGATACAAATGTAGATGCATTGAAGGATCTTGGTGCTAACGTTTTGACAGACAAGGCTGAACTTGCTGCAAAGGATGGTATCACTCTTGCTAAGGATCAGTATGTTGGTATTAAGTTGGATCGTATCCATGAACTCAAGAACATTGAGAAGGCATTGGAAAATGAAACTGGTATCAAGGTAATGGTATCCGCAAATGGTTATGAGTGGACAGAATTCAATGATAAGAAGCCTGGTAACGCTCGTTATATCCGTCTTGTAAATAAAACAGAACAGCCGGTAACATTCAATGTTAAGAAGTTCGTTGTAAATACAGTTGAAGTTTATCCGAAGAGTGTTGTTAAGGCACAGACAAATTACAATGTTGTAAGTCCTAACAATGTATTTGATGGTGATCGTACAACTCAGACGATCTTCCAGAATTCTCAGAATCAAGGTATGAAGGTTGTTTATGACCTTGGCCAGACAATTCACTTCGATACATTCAAGGCAGTTTGCCGCGATAGTGAAATCGACTATCCACGTCATGCTAAGTTCTCTATCTCTGCTGATGGTGAGCATTGGGAAGATATCCTGACAATCGGTAAGCAGGATGGTCCTAACGAGGGTGAAGCAGCAAACAACGATAACATCATGGCTGTAATGCCTTTGCATGAAACTTCCTACAATGCAGCTGAAGCAAAGAACATCAACAAGGATGGACGTTATCTGAAGTTTGAAATCACAAGAACTAAGGTTGGTAATGATAAGTGGGTTCGTTTCCAGGAATTTGAGATCAACGGTGGTGCATATGTACCAGAAGTTAACGATCCTACATTCACATCTGAAGCAGGTGATACAAGAAATGGTCGTTATCAGTATCTGACTGATGGTAGCTTGGCTACAGCATTTGTTCCTGCAAAGGATACAGGTTCTCTTGTTTATACAGTATCTGAAAACAATGATTATAATGTCATCAAGTTCGTTCAGGGTGCTGATGCAATCTCCAACGCTGTTGTATCTGTAAGATTCAATGGTGAAAAGAACTTTACTGAACTTGGTAAGTTGAGCCAGACAGTTAATGAGTTTGCTGTTCCATCAGATAAGATCATCTTGGATATCAAGCTTGCTTGGAATGGTACAACACCAGCTATCAATGAAATGGTAAGAGTAAAGGGTGAATATGCAGCTGTTAATAAGGATGCATTGAACGCTTTACTTACAGAGACTGTTGATACATCTAAGTGGACAACAAGCAGTAAGGCTGCTTATGACAAGGCAATTGCAACAGGTAATGAAGTCAAGGACAATGCTTATGCAAGTCAGGCTACGATCGATACAGCAGTTGCTGCTATTGAAAGTGCTAAGTCTGCTGCTAAGAATAAGGCAGATGTAGCTGTTATCGATGAAGCTTTGAAGAATGCTGTTGAAGACAAGGAAAATTATACTGTTAATACATGGCGTACTTATGAGCAGGCATTGAATGCTCTTAAGGATGCAAAGAAGAACATCGATAATACTTCTGCTGAACAGGCAGCTGCATTGGTAGAAGCTTTGAATACTGCTAAGACAGATCTTGTATTCAATCCTACAAATAGAGAATTGGCTCAGATTGCTATTGCAGAAGCAAATGCATTCATCGCTAGTTTGAAGAATCCTACAGAAGTATATACAGAAGCTTCTTGGAATGCATTTGTAGGTGCTAAGACTGCTTTGGAAGGTGTTCTTGCAAATACAGAAACACATCCAGTAGATATTGCAAAGGCTACAAAAGCAATGAAGGATGCTAAGGATGCTCTGAAGTTGGTTACACCTGTTGAACCAGAACCAGGTAAGCCGGATACAACTGCTTTGGCAGGCTTAATGGATGCTGCAAAGCCATATCTTCAGAATAAGGCTTCTTACACAACAAACAGTGTTGCTGCTTTGGAAAAGGCATTGAGCAACGCTGAAGCTGCTATGAAGTCTGATGATCAGAAGGTTATCGATGAAGCTTCTAATGCTTTGTCAGCAGCTATTAAGAATATGAGAAAAAAGGCTACAGCTGATCAGATTGCTGAGGCTCAGGATATTGTTAACAATAAGCTGAATGCTTCTCAATATACTGCTGATTCTTATGCTGCATATGATAAGGCAGTAAGTGCATTGGTAGGTGCTTTGAAGGATCAGGATAATCTGTCTAAGGACGATCTTGTTACACTTAAGAATGCTGTTCAAAATGCAGAGAAGGGTCTTGTTACAGTAACAGAGCAGAACAACAATGCAAACAACAGCACAAATAACAATGCTGGTGTACAGACAGGCGTATATGCTAATCCTCTTGTTTGGGTAGGTGTATTGGCTGCCGCTGTAGTAGTTGCAGGTGCTGTCTTCTTCATTATCAAGAAAAAGAAGTAATACACATTAACAAGTGTTGAAGAGATTCCGTATAAGAGCGGGATCTCTTTTTTTGCAAAAATGAAACATTTTATAAGCAAAAATATTAAAGTGTTCTTGTTTGGTGGTGTTTTACATATGACGGGCTTTCATTTGGTATATAATCACGTTATGAAAGTATCTAAGGGGAAAATGTTAACTAATTTATTCCATGGACATAGAATAGAAGCAGAACGGATCGATCTTTTGGAAGAAGAGATATGTTCACCCTCTTTGTCAGAGCCTTATACTGTGATCGAATATGGTATTTATCTCCATGAGACCGGTATACGGATTGGTAATTGTGATCTTAGAGTTGGTATGAATGATGAACTTTACTATGCTGGTAATGTAGGATATCGCATCTATGAACCCTACCGTGGGCATGGATATGCATATGATGCAGCACATGTATTACTGCAAGAGGCAAAACTTATCTATGAGATGAAATATTTGATCATTACCTGTTCCCCAGAGAACACTGCTTCTAAGAAGACATTGGAGAAATTAAGAGGTAAATTGATAGCCGTAGCAGAGGTCCCTCAGGAGCATTGGTTATATCGACGTGGTGAGAAAGTAAAAGATATCTATTTCTTTGATCTGGAGGAAGGTCATGAAGTGGCTGGATAAGTGGAAACTAAGACGGATACGGATAGAAGATCTTAAAGATTGTGGATATCAACAGCAATTTCTTCCAGAATGCAGATATATTTGGAAGAACTATGTACCAGAGAAGGGAACATCTTTCTGTTTGCAAGGGGAATTATTGCGAGAATTGGAATTACTTAGACAAGAGGCACAGCAAAGAGGAAATATCAACTGGGATGAGGATTATGATTTTTTCTGTGAGTTTATCAAAGAAGAGATTTGTGAACAGTCTATCTATAGTAAAGAAGAAAAGAATATCACTACTATGATCATGAATGAGATACGGAAGTATGGTAGATATGCTTGGGATTACTATAATGGCAAGATTCCCCAGGATCAGGTGGATTATCGTAAATTAGCTTATATTGCAAATGATCTGTATGATATGGCAGCCGATATGATCGGTAAGATGCAGGCTATTATCGATACACCAATACCATATAAAATGCCAAAAGAGGTACATCGGTAAACATGTGTTAAGGTTTCAAAACAGTAATGTTAAGAGATAGGATGAGGTGGAATAAGAACGGTCTGCCTCATTTTTATTTGATATAATGATGCCATGCATAGACTGATAAAAGTATTTACAAGCAGACTGCTTGTTGTGGCAGTTCTCGTCATATTGCAGTTCGTTTTGATCGTGTCATATTTGTCAAACCTTGCTTTTCTGCATAGCTTGAATCCGATCCTAGATGCGATCAGTTTGTTTATTGTACTGCTTGTCATCAATAGAAGGACGGATCCTGGATATAAGATCGCATGGGTGATCTTGTTATTAGCTGTACCGGTTATTGGTGTGCCGGCTTATATACTATTTGGAAATAGAAGATTACCGAAGAAGTTATACTACGGTACATTAAACTCAAGTCGAAAGTTGACCGAGATGTTGGAAACAGATCCAAGTAATTCTAATGCATATGAGCAGGATAAGTATGGGAACATATTGTCTTATGGGGCAAAGAGATGTGGGTTTCCTGTATATGAGCATACAAAGACACAATTCTTTGGTTCTGGTGAAGAATGGCTGCCTGTATATTTAGATGCTTTGAAACAAGCAAAACATTTTATCTTTTTAGAGATGTTCATCATTGCGGAAGGGTCTTTGTGGGATGAGATACATGAGATCTTAAAAGAAAAGGCACGTGAAGGTGTAGATGTGAAATTGATCTATGATGACTTTGGATCTGTAACGATGCCACCACATTTCTATAAACGTCTGCGTGATGAGGGGATAGAAGCATATGCTTTTAATCATCTAAGACCAGCATTGCTTATTACGATGAATAACCGTGATCATCGTAAGATCACGGTTATTGATAACAAAGTAGCTTTTACAGGTGGTGTGAATCTTGCGGATGAATATGCAAATCGGATCGTGAGATTTGGATATTGGCGTGATTCTGCCATCATGGTGCAAGGACCTGCGGTTTGGTCTATGACTTGTCAATTCTTAGGTATGTATCATTACATTGTTAGAGGGGATGAATCTTTTGATTATGAGAAATATCATCTGCCGACGGGTAGTTATGATACAAAGGGATATGTACAGCCATTTGCGGATACACCGACTGATGGGGAAGAGACAGGTCTTATTGAACATTTAAATATCATTAATTCTGCTAAAAAATACATCTATATCAATTCTCCATATTTGATCCTGCCGGATGCAGTTGAAAGGGCATTGACAACGGCTGCTAGCAATGGTGTGGATGTCAGAGTTATGACACCACATATTCCGGATAAGAAGCTCGTATTTCAATGTACAAGAAGTGGGTATGAGACATTATTGAAGGGTGGTGTTAAAATTTATGAGTTTACACCTGGTTTTAATCATTCTAAAGCTATAGCAGCAGATGATGAGATCGGTATTGTAGGCAGCATTAATACAGACTATCGTAGTTATTTCCTTCATTTTGAAGATGGAGTCCTTTTAACAGGGACAGATAGTGTCAAAGATATTAGAGAAGATTTTGAGAAGGCAATGCAGTTGTCACGGGAAGTTACTTTAGAAGAAGTAAAGAAAACAAATGTATTTGTGCGTTTGATCCGTGATGTATTGCATGTATTTGTGCCGTTAGTATAAGAGAAAGATAGGTAAAGTATGGAAAAGATTGGTTTGGTATTAGAAGGCGGTGGTGTACGCGGTGCGTATACAGCTGGGGCATTACAGTGGCTTGGAGACAATGGCATCAAGTTTGATTACTATGTTGGCATTTCCTCTGGGGCTGCATATTTGTGCTGCTACTTGGCTGGTAGACCAGATGCAGCTAAGAATCTAGCTACTGTATATGCATCCGATCCAAAAGTCGTCGGTGTGCATTCCTTACTAAAAACAGGTCATTTTGTAGACTATAACAAAGTGTTTGATGATGAACTCATCGCCAAAGATGGTTTGAAAGTAGATAAGATCTTGACTGATAAGCCGGATCTGGAAGTTGGTGCATATGATCTTGAGAAAGGTCAAACAGAGTACTTTGGTATCGATGCGTTGGATGAGAAGATGATGGTCGTTCGTGGTGCTGCCTCTCTCCCTATCGCTAGCAAGATCGTTGATTTTCAAGGAAGAAAGCTTTTAGATGGTGGTATTACGAAGATGATACCGATTGAAAGAGCATTGGAACAGGGATGTACAAAGTGCATTGTTGTTATGACAAAGCCACGTGATTATGTACGTAAGCCTGCTAGCAAGATCATTCAGCTTGCTATGAAGTTTGTATATCGTAAGTATCCGCAGGTAGCAAAGGATTATGCAGTGCGTCATAAAAATTATTATAAACAAGTAGGGATCGTCGATGATCTTGTGAAAGCAGGGAAGTGTATTGATGTAAGACCAAGTAAGACGATCGCTGTTTCAAGATGGAAGGGCGATCCAGAGAAGTGCAATGCTTTGTATCAGCTTGGTTATGATGACATGGAAGCATTGCGAGATAAGATTTTTGCTTTCATGAAGGGAGAATAAGATGATTAAATTGATAGCAACGGATCTAGATGGAACGATCATTGATGCTCATGGACGATGTTCACAAGAAACAGTGAAAGCAATCAAACGAGCAAAGGAAATGGGGATCACATATGCGATCTGTTCTGGTAGACCACTGCCAGGGGTATTAGCCTTGGTAGAAGGCTGGGGGCTTGCACCTTTAGCGGATTATATTATTGGTTCCAATGGTGGTGAAGTATTGGAAGTTTCTACGGGTAAGAAAGTACAGGCGTATACGCTGGAACCAGAATTGATCAAAGAGATATGTGATCTGTATGAGCCTTTAGGAGCTGTTGCAACCTTATATGGAGAAGGACGTACTTTGTATGTGGATAAGATCACTGAGACGGGTATTGCTATGGCAAAACGTGTTGTGATGGATCCAGTGGAAGCGGATATACGTAGTATGTTGAACCAGCCGGAGATCAAGGAAATGATGATCGTAGATCCGGACAACATGGAAAACATTGAGGCTTTCTGTAAAGCACATCCAGATCCTAGATATATTGGTTTTAAGACAGCAAAGGATCTATTTGAGTTCAATCACCCACTGTTGGCAAAAGATGTAGGTGTGAGGATCCTGGCTACTAAGATGGGTATCTGTAGTGATGAGATCATTGCTTTTGGCGATACGACGAATGATGTGGATATGTTGAAGTACGTCAAATATGGTATTGCTATGGCGAATGGGACACAAGATGCTAAAGATGCTGCATATGCGATCACAGATAGTGTAGACGAAGATGGGTTTGCACACTATTTGAACGAACATCTCATCAATTCTGAGATTCGATGATACAATAATACAAATTATAGAAAAGAGGGTAATCATGTCTGAAGTTTTGAGAGAACGTAATGAGATGGATCCTAAATATGAATGGGATCTGACAACATTGTTTGCAAATGATGAAGTATGGGAGAAGGAATTGGAAGCATTGAATGCAAAGATCGAGGAAGCTGATCATTTCCGTGGTACTTTGAAGGATGCAGGTTCTGCTCTTGCTTATTTGGAATGGCAGACAGAAACAATGCGTAAGATGAATGATGTGTTCTGTTATTCTAGTCTTCGTCATAGTGAAGATACACGTGATGCAAAGGCAGGCAGTATGTACGGCAGAGCATTTGCGTCCGCTGTTAAGTTTGAATCTGCTTGTGCTTTTGCACAACCGGAGATCTTGTCTTTGAGTGATGATGTACTTGCGAGCATCGTCAATGATCCAAGCATTGCGGATTATAAGTTCATGTTGGAAAATGTTGTTCGTCAGAAGGAACATACATTGTCTAGTGCGGAAGAAACACTGCTTTCTGCTTTCGGTGAAGCATTGAATGCTTCTAAGGATACAGCAGAAGCATTGCAGGATGCTGATCTTGTCTTTGGTAGTGCTTTGGATAGTGAAGGCAAGGAACATGAAGTAACAGGTTCTTCCTATATTCCGCTGCAGATGAGCAATGATCGTGAATTGCGTAAGAATTCTTTCCTCCAGTATTATGCTGGCTATAAGCAGCATATTCATACTTTTGCAGCCAGCTATGCAGGTTGTGTGAAGGGTGCTTGTGCTGAGGCTAAGGTGAGAGGCTTCAATAGCTCTCGTGAGATGTCTTTGTTTGGTAATAATATTCCTGTATCTGTATATGACAATCTTGTAGAGACAGTACATAAAAACATGGATGCGATGTATCGTTATATCGCTTTGCGTAAGAAGATCCTCGGCATTGAAGATTTGCATTACTATGATGTATATGCACCATTGGCATTCGGCGTAGAGAAGAAGTATTCCTATGAAGAAGCACAGCAGATGGTATTGGATGCTGTTGCTCCGCTTGGTGAGGAGTATGTTAATCGTGTGAAGGATGCATATAAGGATGGCTGGATCGATGTATTCCCGAATAAGGGTAAGTCCGGCGGTGCTTATTCTTCTGGTACATATGACTCTTATCCATTCATTTTGACAAACTTTAATGGTTCTTTGGATTCTGTATCTACTTTGGCACATGAGATGGGACATTCTCAGCATTCTTGGCTGACAAATCATACACAGCCTGCACAGTATAGTGATTATTCTTTGTTTGTAGCAGAAGTTGCTTCTACTGTGAATGAGAATCTTTTGATCGAACAGCTCTTGGATAAGTGTGAAGATCCAAAGGAAAGATTGGCTTTATTGAATCAGTATTTGGAAGGTTTCAAGGGTACAGTATACAGACAGACAATGTTTGCTGAATTTGAGAAAGAAGCACATGCTATGCAGGAGAGAGGCGAGGCTTTAACAAGTGAGAGTCTTTCTGATCTGTATGAGAGACTTGTTAAGCTGTACTTTGGTGAAGATCTCATCATGGATGAGGAAGTTCGCTATGAGTGGGCTCGTATTCCTCACTTCTATCGTCCATTCTATGTTTATGTATATGCTACAGGTTATACAAGTGCTGTTGCTTTGAGTGAGAAGATCCTTCATGAGGGTCAGCCGGCTGTACAGAAGTACTTGGAATTCCTCTCTATGGGATGCAGTGCATATCCGTTGGATGAGTTGAAGCATGGTGGCGTGGATCTTGCTACACCTGCTCCAATCCAGAGTGCTTTGGATAAGTTCAGAAGAGTATTGGATGATGCGGAAGAAACTTTCGCAAAGATCCAGGCTTCTAAGTAAGAGGTATAGGGATTTCATATCTAGCAATATGATTCGTAAGAAAGGGTATAGTTTAAATAGACTATGCCTTTTTTGCATATTTGATCTTCACTGTATTTATACTAGTGTGGAATTGATGGGATAGCGTAGCATTGCGGCAGTAAATGGTAATTACTGCTAAAAAGTTATAATGGAGGAGGTGAAAAATATGAGTTGGACAAATAATTTGAAATAAGGCTACCGCAATCCCACTGGCTTTAGACGGTGGGTTAAGGTAGC
>CAUWCC010000020.1:0-29287 GCA_963556805.1 uncultured Bulleidia sp.
TTTTGATTTCTCATTTTCTTCTTTTTTTACCCACCTTCAGTGCAGAAGACTCATGTAGTTTAAATATATTTCGCACATTTTCTTTTTTTGAAATGTAATTTTTTCAATCTTTTTTCAATTTTTAATGAAAACTGATTAATTTGGTACCATTTATATTGAATCATCTTTTTTTTTTTGCTATATTCTAAAAAAGAAATAAGAAGCGCTTCACAGAAAGGAAAGGTGATAGTTTCTAAAGTATGCGTTAACTCATATTCATAAAACCATTATCCGCAAAACTACAAAGCTATTATGAAACAGAATCAACAACATAAGGAGATTATTATGAAAAAATTGTTACTTTCTGCAATTTGTATATCAACATTTTTAGCTTCAACAACTGTTTCACGTGCAACTAGCGAATCTTTAACAATAAGCACTGAAACACACTCAAACTACCATGTATTTACAGAAGAAGAACTCAATAACACTCCATTTGAAGGAAAAGACGTTGCATACTTCGATGGAACCGCTTATGTTAACGGAGCAAATCTGAAAGGAATTGCTGTTCATATTGCAGGTGTTCTAATTGGATACATCATTGACGGTGCATTAATTTGTGTTACAGGTCATAGTCCTAGCGAATTATCCGCCTATGCTTTACAGTCATTCTTCAAAGCCATTTCAAATATTGGCGAAGAAGTTGTAAGCGCATATTTTCCGACCGGAAATTCACCTGTGTCTTCCGTACGAACAAAAAGTGGAAGAGATTGTGTAGCAGCGCCTGGTGGTATGTGGAAATGCACTATGACTGAATTTTGGAATGAATAGCATAGAAAGAAAAAACTATTATGGAAAAATTTAATTTAAGTTTGAAGTGGAAGTATCGTATCCTAGGTATCTCTGGTTTCATTGGCGGATGTTTATTGTGTGATGCTTTCTACTATATGGGCCTCCCTATCTGGATCGGCTTCCTAATTACCGCAATTTCTTGCGGCATTGTATATTACTTAATCAAGAGTATGAGCTAAGCATCCATAAGCAGCTGCTTTTGTCTTTCCAACATAAAAGGGAGCTTATGCTCCCTATATCTTCTAGATCTTATGAACTGCCACAATAACAGAAAGACCCGGTACGTAGATACATCTTCCTGTTTCGTTTCTTTCATGACCTAACTCATCAAAGACAACGTGCCAGTCTTCACCATACCAGTATTCCTTATTGTCATATGAAGGGTTAAAGATCAACCGAATGCAGTCAATGCCATTCTCTTGATCCACATAGTCGATATCACACATCACGATGTTTCCTTCTGCTACCGATAGATGCAGACACTTACTGATCTCATCACCAGTAGAAAGACGGAAACCGCGATATTTCAGACGCAACGCAACTGCTCTTCTTGTATAATCGACCATTTCAAAGTTGTAGGCTGCTCTTTCCCAATCCATCTGATTGATAGCATCCCCAGCATTGTAAGAATTCGAATTGCCATTCTTTGTACCACAGAACTCTTGTCCAGCATGCAGGAATGGAACACCTTGCGAAAACAGAACAGATGCTGTCAACATTCGTATCCTTGCTATCCTTGCATCATGACTCTCACCTTGGCAGCATGCCCGCAGCTTATCCCATACAGTACCGTTATCATGTGTTTCTACACAATTGATCGTCTTGCATGGAGAATCAAAACGATAGAAATACGGACTACCAAGTACATTGCCGGCAATTGCCGAGCACATACCAAAAGCTTGATTCAGATCACCTGTAATATAACCTTTTGCATACTTTTGATCATCTGACGTACGTCCTTTTACAATATCACGGAAATAATCGTTGAAATGTCCAATATCCGGCATACGATTCTGATTTACGATACATGCTTTCTGCTGATATGGCAGGATCGTCGGCATATCCCATCCTTCGCCATATACCAAAGCATCTTTCTTTACTTCACGGCATGCCTTCAAAACAGCATTCATCGTATTTACATCCAATACACCCATTAGATCAAAACGATATCCATCCACACCATACAAACGCATCAAAGTCTTACAAACATGCAGGATGTATCTTCTCATCATAGGTCTACAGCTGGACAGATCATTTCCGCAATATGAGCCATTGCTCATAAAGCCAGAATCGTTATATCTAAAGTAGTAATACGGTACGATACGATGGAAAGCACTTGTTTCCACATTATACATATGGTTGAAGACAACATCTAAAGTTACCCGCATGCCATTTTTATGGAATGTAGTTACAAGTTTCTTGAACTCTCTTACACGGCAGTAAGGATCTTTTGGATCCGATGCATAGGAACCCTCTAATGTCAGATACTGCTGGGCATCATAACCCCAGTTATAACTTCTATCTGGATGTAATTCATCTACAGTCGCAAAGTCCAAAACAGGTTGCAACTGTACATGTGTAACACCTAAGCTCTTCAAGTAGTCCATGCCCGTAGGCTGACCTTTCCAAGAGGTACCTTCCTCACACAAAGCCGCAAAAGTACCATGCGCATTTGTTCCTGTCAAAGAAGAAGCTGTCATATCCCTTACCGAACACTCATAGATCACAGCATCTACTGCACTATGGATCGTATCCGGCAGCGTATGATCACGTATCTTCAAGATCTCACGCTCATCAATGACCGCACTCTTATGCCCATTGGCATTGGAGCTCAACGCATAGGGATCCAAACTCTCATTTGTTTCACCATTTACTGTAACTAAATATGTATATAAAGCATGGTTTAGATCACCATGTACCTTCATGCGATATACACCACGCTCTGTGCGATGCATCGCATAACATTCTGTATTACCAAATCTTTCCAACTTCAAAACAACACAAGAAGCTGTTGGTGCCCACACATTAAAAGCAGTATATGTTGGTGAATACTGTGGACCAAGATCATCACCATCATAGTCAAACATATCCGCAAACCCTTGTTTTTGGGCAATCAAACGCATGATCAAAGGAACTTCCAAACCATGAGACTCACGGACTTGATATTCATCTCCAAACACCAGATCAGCTGGTGCACTCAGATCATATCTTACATTATCCGGGTGTTCTTCTACCCCGATTACTGTCAACTCGGCATAAAAACCGGAAGAAGAGGTCAGATAGAAATAATCTGACCTCCCTCCGTAAAATGTCCGGTTCATCCAGATCGTGATCTTACCAAAATCATCCATGTATGCATGCATAGCAGGCATAACAAATCACTCCCCCCTAAAGCCGGAATTTCAGCTTAGTCTACTTTTACAGGCTCAATATGCCAAATATCATTTGCATACTCTTCAATTGTACGGTCAGAAGAGAAATAACCACTCTTAGCAATATTTACCAAGCAACTCTTAGCCCATGCTCTACGATCCAAGTAACGAGCACTGATCTCTTCCTGTGCCTTTACATAAGCATCAAAGTCTGCCAATACAAAGAACTCATCATTCTTTGTCATGATCTCATCATAGATATTACGGAACTCATACTCATCCCCAGTCCAGAAACCATTGATGAAAGTATCCATGACATCACGAATACGAGAATCGTTCCAGTAATAATCGTGTGCTCTATAACTACTTCTCTTTGCCTCGATTTCCTCAACTGTCATACCAAAGATCACATCATTGTCACGACCAACCAAGTTATCGATCTCAACATTGGCACCATCCAATGTACCAAGTGTCAAAGCACCATTCATCATGAACTTCATATTACCTGTACCACTTGCTTCCTTACCAGCTGTACTGATCTGTTCAGAAACATCTGTACCAGGAACAAGGATCTCACTCATTGTGACACAGTAGTTAGGCAGGAATACGACTTTCAACATCTTATTTGTATCTGGATCGTTATTGATCTTCATTGCTACATTGTTGATCAACTTGATAACACTCTTAGCAAATGTATAAGAACTTGCTGCCTTAGCCGCAAAGAGATATGTATGCGGTGTGATCTTGAATGTAGGGTCCTTCTTCAAACGCTGATAGAGATAGATCACATGCATGATATTCAACAACTGTCTCTTATATGCATGCAGTCTCTTTGCCTGTGTATCGATGATAGAGTTCGGATCGATCTCTTCCCCTGTCAGATCCTTAACATACTTAGCCAGCTTTTCTTTTCTTGTCTGTTTTACAGCCAAGAATGCATCCTGGACCTTTGGATCATCGACATATTGCAAAAGATCTTCAAAGTGACGATAGTCTGTCTGATAAGCAGTACCGATCGTATCATCCAAGAACTGTTTCAATTCAGGGTTAGCATACAGCATCCATCTTCTATGTGTAATACCATTTGTCTTATTGTTGAACTTCTCCGGCCAGATGCTGTAGAAATCATGGAACAGATCATTCTTCAAGATCTCTGTATGCAAAGCTGCTACACCATTGATGGAATGAGAACCAATGATAGCAAGATCAGCCATATGCAGCATACCATCATGGATCGGACGTGTTCGATAGCATACACCATTCTGTTCCAAGTTATGTTCAGCACACCACTCAGCATATCTTCTATCGATCTCAACAATGATCATATTGATACGTGGCAGAAGTTCTTCGATATAACGCATCGGCCACTTCTCCAAAGCCTCACTCATAACAGTATGGTTTGTATAAGAAACTGTCTTCTTTGTGATCTCCCATGCTTGATTCCAAGAATATCTATAGTCATCCATCAAGATACGCATCAATTCTGGAATAACAAGAACTGGATGTGTATCATTCAGCTGAATAGCAACATGATCACCAAGATCATCCAAATTCTCATGCTCATTGAGATAAGACTCAATGATGGAATGTACACCTGCACATACAAAAAAGTATTCCTGCTTCAAACGAAGGAATTTACCTTCTTCTGTAGAATCATCTGGATAAACATTCAAACAGATTGCTTCTACATCGGACAAATACTGACGATAATCCACATCACGCGGAGCAACATCAGCTGGTTCAGCAGACCACAAACGCAATGTATTCGTTGTCTTAGTACCAGCACCAATCATCGGCATATCATACGGTACAGCCAACACATCCCAAGCTCTTACATGCTGGAAATGCATATCACCATTCTCATCATAAGAAACCTGCATCTGACCATAGAACTTAACATCTACCGCATGCTTAGGCTTACGGATCTCCCACGGATTGCCAACACGCAACCACATATCCGGCACTTCCACCTGCTCACCCTTACGATTGATGAACTGACGGAACAAACCAGCACGGTAACGAATGCAATTGCCGTTGATCAAATAGTTATCAGAAGCAGCACTATCCATGAAACAAGCAGCCAAACGACCAAGTCCGCCATTACCAAGACCTGGATCCTGTTCTGTATTCTCCAATTCCTCATAATCGATGCCCAGTTCATCCAAACCATCAACGACCATGTCATAAATACCAAGATTCTTGAGATTTGTTCTCAACATTCTGCCGAGCAGGAACTCCATAGAAAAATAGTAGACCTGCTTTGCATCTGTCTTAGCAGCTGTATCTTTACAATCTTTCCAATTAACAGATGCATAGTCACGTACCATTGTCCCCAAAGTCAGGTACTTCTCAGTAACATGTGCATCCTTGACATCACAGCCATAAGACTCAACGATCCTGCGACTAAACTCTTCCTTAAATTCCTCTTTGTTCTTAAACATTTTTCCAATTCCTCTCCATCTATTCTATAGCAGAGTGATACAACCACACTGCCTCAAACGCATCTAAACGTATTGTCAGAAACGCTTTATCCCCATGTACATCAGTATATAGCATTTTTGAGATAGATGCTCCCCTGCCGCCATATGTTTCATCTGCTGTATCCAAGATACACTCCCATTTACCATAAACCGGCATCGGCACCACGTATCCATCATAACGCGTACCAGCTAAATTCAACACACAAACCACAACTTCCTCATCACTTTTTCGGCAAAATGCAAATACTGCCTTTTCACTATCATCCCATATCAACCGTTGAAACCCATCGGCCGCATGGTCACGCTTATATAATGCAGGTCTTTGTAAATACTGCCTGCACATTTCTTTAAAGAATATTTGAAATTTACGATGCATCTCATAGTCCAACAAAAACCAATCCAATTCGCGGTCTTCATCAAACTCTCGAAACATGGCGATCTCATTACCCATGAAGTTCAACTTCTTCCCAGGTCTTGCATACATATATGCATATAACGCTCTTAATTGCGCAAACTTCTGGTCATAATCACCCCACATCTTCGCAATGATTGTGCCCTTGCCATGTACATTCTCATCATGAGAAAGCGGACTCATAAACCTTTCACTCCAGTAATAATCCATTGCAAATGTGAATTTCTTCTGTTCTTTCCCACGTACAAATGGATCCAAACCGAAATAGGAAAGGGTATCATTCATCCATCCCATATCCCACTTGTAATCAAATCCTAGACCATCTTGTCCTGTTACATGCGGAAAAGCAGAACTATCTTCCGCTATCATCATCACCCCAGGATGTTCTTGATGCATGTAGTAATTCAAACGATGCATAAACTGCAGACCGCCTTCATTGACCCCGCGGTTTTGATCACCACCCCAATAGATCATGTGTGATACCGCATCAATGCGAAATCCATCTATGTGGTACACCTCTGCCCAAAAAGAGCATACACTCATCAGAAATGATCGTACTTCTTCATTCCAAAGATCAAAGTTTAGCGTTCCCCAAGCACTTTGTGCATCATAAGAACGTCGATATTCATATAAAGGACTACCGTCAAAGCAAGCAAGACCATGGGCGTCATTTGCAAAATGAACAGGAACGATATCCAAAATAACACCAATACCTTCTTGATGACAAACATCCACAAAATGAGCAAGATCCTGCGGACTGCCATAACGAGATGTTGGGGCATAATATCCCACTGCTTGATATCCCCAAGAACCATCATAGGGATACTCTGTGATCGGCATCAGTTCAATATGCGTGAATCCCATTTCTTTCACATATGGCACGAGTTTTTCAGCCAAGGCACGATATGTCATACAGTCTTTACGCCAAGCCCCAGCATGGACCTCATATATATTGCAAGGTTTGTCATAACACAGTGTTCTTTCTTCCAACCATGCAGCATCATGCCACTTGATGCACATAGGATCATAGACGACCGAAGCAGTACCAGGTCTATCCTCTGACGCAAAGGCATATGGATCACTCTTATACAACGTTCCATGCCCCGTCTCGATCCTAAATTTATACGTATCCGATACCCGTACACCGCATACAATGACCTGCCAGATCCCTGTAAAGCCAGTACGTACAAGCGGCACTGCATGTACATCCCAATCTGTAAAAGAAGCCGTCAATGATACTGACCTAGCATGAGGTGCAAATACTGTAAATCTTGCTTCACCTTTCACTGCATCTAGAAAATGCCCACCGAAGTAACGATATGCATCTGTACAATGTCCGCCATGAAACTTCTCGATCAAGCGTTCTTCTTGTCCCTTAGTCATTTGTTTCATGCATAGCATATGAATTATTTTACCACCTGTTTCATTTTTTTGATATCTTATCCAAGTCATACCATGGAATATCCAAGGTATATATAAGTTTTTTCATGGTTTCGCAACAAAAAAAGGAGTTCTTTTTCAGAACCCCTTCTCACTTCCAATTATGCTAAGATCGGCTTTACTGCTTCTGTCAAAGCTTCTTTCTCTGCTTCTGCTTCGGCCAAGTCCTTGCCCTTTGTTGTGAAATATGTCTTGATCTTTGGTTCTGTACCAGAAGGTCTTACGATCACGACCGCACCGTCATCCAAGTCATAACGCAGAACATTTGCCTTTGGCAGACCTGTTGTCTCTGTGTCCTCATAGTCAGTTACCTTAACAACCTTATGACCAGCAAATTCTTCTGGTGCCTTTTCTCTTAGACCCTTCATGATACCAGCCATCTTATCCATACCAGAAAGACCTGGGAATTCATAAGAATCTACTTTATTCAGGTAGCGTCCATACTGGGCATAGATTTCTTCCAATCTCTGCTTGATAGAAGAACCGATGGAACGATAATACGCTGCCATCTCACAAATCAACATACTACCAATAACTGCATCTTTATCACGGACATAAGAACCAGCTAAATAACCATAAGATTCTTCAAAACCGAAGATGAAACGGTCTTCTTCCCCTACCGCTTCCAGTTTAGCGATCTGATCACCGATCCACTTGAAACCTGTCAATGTATGACGAAGTTCTACACCATAGTGCTTCGCTACAGCTTCTGCTAAAGGTGTGGAAACGATAGACTCAACAGCTACTGGATTTTTCGGCATCGTGCCCTTTTCAATACGTCCTGCACAGATGTAATCCAACAACAAAACACCCATTTCATTACCAGAAACAAGTTCATATGTGCCGTCTGGACACTTCATAGCAATACCAACACGGTCTGCATCTGGATCAGTTGCCAACATCAGATCAGCACCTGTCTTTTCTGCCCATTCCAGCCCCAGCTTCAACGCTTCAAAGATCTCTGGATTTGGATAAGAACATGTTGTGAAATATCCATTTGGATATTCTTGTTCCGGTACAATCGTTATGTCATCGATACCCATATCTGTCAAAACTTTTGTGACTGGTACAAGACCTGTACCATTCAATGGGGAATAAACAAGCTTCAAACCTGCTGTCTTGCAAAGACCGGGTCTTACTTGACGGGATTCAATTGCTTCATAGAAAGCATCCAAACAATCTTTTCCAACAAAACGGATCAAACCCTGCTCTACACCTTCCGCAAATGTCATATACTTTGCCCCATGCAGTACATCTGTCTTCAAGATAGCATCGTATACAACAGCTGCTGCATCATCTGTCATCTGACAGCCATCTGGTCCATATGCCTTATAGCCATTATATTTAGCTGGATTATGAGATGCTGTTACCATGATACCGGCATTGCAATGATAATATCTTGTCGCAAAACTCAATGCTGGTACCGGCATCAGTTCATCATAAATACGAACATGGATACCATTAGCAGCCAGGACAGCTGCTGCTTCTCTAGCAAATGTCCACCCCTTCAAACGAGAGTCATAACTGATTGCAACAGTCTGGGTACCACCCTGTGTCTTGACCCAATCTGCCACACCTTGTGTAGCTTGTCTTACGACCCAGATGTTCATACGGTTTGTACCAGCACCCAAAGTACCACGCAAACCAGCTGTACCAAACTTCAATGCAACCGCAAATCTTTCCTTGATTGCTTCTTCATCCCCTTGGATCTCAAGCAATTCACGTTTCAAATCAAAATCAATCAGATCAGCTTCAAGCCATCTCTTATACTCTTCCTGATACATAATCTTCCTTCTTTCCTAATGATCTAAATTTTAAAAAAAGGAAGAATGTTTACGCACTCTTCCCCTTCTGCTTTACGATGATTAAGCAATGACCTTCTGAGCACGAAGAACATCTTCAATCGTCTTGATTGCAGCATCTTCATCCTCACCATCGCAAGATACAGTGATCTCGGCCTGTGTAGGGATGCCCAAAGACATAACGCCCATGATGGACTTCATGTTTACTGTACGGCCCTTGTAAGCAACCTTAACTTCACTCTTGAACTTGCTTGCAGCATTAACTGCTACAGTTGCAGGACGTGCATGAAGACCTACTGGATCTACGACCGTTACTGTAATCTGTTTCATTTTTTTCATTCCTCCTATGTTTCAATGACTAGATTTATTTTAAACCACTAAATATAAGTTTACAAGCGATTGAACTGTGCAATAACCCTAATTCAAAGCCCCTTCTCAGCCAATTCTGCTTTTTTTGCTTCAGCAGTCCAGTTATAGCGGCAATACAGCTTCATATTTTCCGCTAATTCCTCTGCCATTTCTGCTGTAAATGCATCTTTCTCACACCGCCAGCACCAGTTATCTGGTGAACCAGATGGATCATTTGTTCTAGCTTCACTGCCAAGTCGTAAAAGATCTTGTGCTTGTACCATAGCTAGATCGCATACAGAGGCGTACCCGCACTTCATCACCGCAAGATCGATATTTTTCGTACTATGATCCAGAAAAGCTGCAGCTCTTTGCACACGCTGCGGTTCATGTTTGACCCACCCCATCATCGTGTCATTATCATGCGTACCTGTATATACAACAGCATTTGTCTCATAACGGAACGGCATATAGCAGGAACCCGGATCATTTTGATCAAAGGCATATTGTAATATCTTCATACCAGGAAAACCTGATTCTTTGACCATGGCGATCAACTCTGGTGTCAATTCCCCAAGATCTTCCGCAATCATCTCACACTTACCATACTTTTCCTGCAGCTTGCGGATTGGTTCTAGATGTGGCCCTGATTGCCAAGAACCTTCGCCCCCATTTGTTGGAACAGCATAATATTTTAAGAAACCCTGGAAGTGATCTAAACGCAGTACATCACAATACCGATACTGTGCCCACGCTCTTTCTACCCACCATGCATAGCCATCTTGTTTCATCTTATTCCAGTCATACAGCGGGTTGCCCCAACTTTGTCCCGGCATACCTGCACACACAGATATCGTATGATCTTGATTTAATTGAAACTGTTCTGGTGAACCCCATACATCTACTGAATCTAATGAGGCATAGAATGGCAGATCACCAATGATGCGGACACCACGGTCGTTGGCATATTTCTTCAAAGCTGTCATCTGCTTATAGAAGAAATATTGGATCCTTTCATAACGAGAGATCTTCTCATGAAGACGTGGAATGATCTCCAATAGAGCTTCACGGTCTTTTCTTCTTAAAGCATCCGGCCATTCCATCCAAGCTTTACCATGCTGTTCTTCTTTAATGGCCATAAAGACAGCATAACTCTTCAACCAAGAAGCATTTTCTTTTAAGAAAGAAAAATAATCTTCCGGCATTACACGTGGCATACGATCTGCTGCTTTCATCAAAATAGGCATCTTGATGTTATATAACATACCGTAGTCTACATGATCTGTATCTTCCACTTCTTGTAATGGTTCTAAGTCTTCCTCATCCAAATAACGCTGCTCTAATAACTCTTCTAGATCAATGAGATAAGGATTACCAGCAAAGGAAGAAACTGGGGCATAGGGAGAATTCCCATATCCAGTAGGACCTACCGGCAGGATCTGCCAATAAGACTGTCCAGCTTCTACTAAAAAATCAACAAATGCTCGTGCATCTTTTCCTAATGTACCTACTCCATATTGAGAAGGAAGTGATGTGATAGGCATCAAAATACCCGCACTACGAATCATACGACCCCTCTTTTCTATATGAGAACATACTCAATCACTCATTTTATACTTCACTTATGTTCACTATTTTATCCCAAATCCACCTGCTGTGCACAAGAAAAATGAGATCTTGCGACCTCATTTATGATACGGTTCATGATGTAAGATACGGAAAGCACGATAGACTTGTTCTACAACTAAGATACGGCATAGTTGATGGGGAAAGGTGTTATCAGATAGTTTCCATCTCATGTCTGCTCTTTGTATCAAAGCATCAGACACACCCAAAGAACCACCGATCACAAAATCGATCCGGCTCTTCCCACTTGTATACAGTCTATCCAAATGTTCTGAAAGTTTCACAGAATCCATTGTTTTACCAGCTAGATCCAAAAGGATCACATAATCATCCTGCTTGATGAGTTTCAGGATCCTTTCACCTTCTTTGTCTTTAACGATCTTATTTTCTGCATCAGAATTAGCATCTAGTGTCTTCTCATCTGCAGCTTCTAAGATCTCTAGCTTATCATACGGCTGAATCCTCTTCACATATTCACTAATGCCGTCCCGCATCCATTTTTCTTTTACTTTACCACAGGCAATGACTTTGATCATACGGCGATCACCTCCACTGTTAGATGTTTCTGGTTCCGTAAAATACCTACTTCCAAAACATCACCTGGCTTATGGCGGTACCACAGATCTCTGAGATCTCCTGTATCTTTGATGGTCTCTCCATCAATCGTCAGGATCACATCATTTCTTTGCAATGATCCTTGTAATTTATCACTAACTCTATTAACCAGCACCCCAGATACAATATCTAGATCAAGTCCTCTTTGTGTCTTTTGATATGCACGCATATCTCCGATATTCATACCGATCATAGGGATCCAGCCTCTTTCAACATACCCTTGCCGCATCAATTGTTCATATACAGCAGCTGCTTCATTTGCCCCCACAGCATATGTATAACCAACTTGTGTTCCTTGGACACCACGAACGATGATCCCGATCAATTGTCCTGCCGCATTGAGCATAGCCCCGCCTTGGGATGCTTCCCCCATGTGCATATCTGCTTCTATGATCGATACAGGATATTGCGAATTCTTACTTAAAAGACCATAGCCCGGTTTACCAACAGCCGCGATCCCAAGTCCTGCTCTTTGATCATCTTGCACTGCTTCCATACCCACCACATATTCACCAGCATCTAAAAGATCAGAATCACCAGTTGAAAAGATCACAGTATTAAAGTCTACATCCGCACGTAATACAGCAAGTCCTGTTACTTCATCGATCCCGATGCACTTAGCCTCTACTTCTGCTCCACTATCAAATACGATCGATATATGTTCACTATCCTGCACCAAAGCACATGCTGTCAAAATATACGCATGTCCTTCATCATTTCCATATACGACACCAGAACCGGTTTCATTGCCTTCTACAAGTACAACACTGCTCTTGACCTCATCCACGATATTACTGATGTCAGATGTATAATCTACAGATGTAAATTGCCCGCTTTCTGCAATCGGCTTCTTGACTGGTTCTTCCTGTTTTTTTGAGAAGATTTCAGCTGTTAAGACAACGTTCCATCCCAAGAGCACAACTAACGCTGCCACAGTCCATTTCTTCATCCTTGTCTCCTCCTGTCAGAATCTCAAACTGACCTGCTGCACATACAACAAGATCTTTGTTAAGATCCTGTAGCCCGCGCAATCTTTGACAAACTACATCTAATGCTAGTTCCCTAGTATTTGCTTCTTGACTGATATGTGCTAAGAAAACAGTTCTTGTCTTAGGACTCAAGATCCTAGCTAAGATATCTGCACAATCTTCATTGCACAAGTGTCCTTCATCAGAATAGATACGTGCTTTTACATATTGCGGTCTTCTGCTTTGCATCAAAAGATCTACATCATGGTTGCATTCCATCACGATATAGTCCGCATCCTGCAAAAGCGGCAGATATTCCTCTTTGACATAACCTGTATCGGTAATATAGACAAGCTTCTCTTGTCCATTTTCCAATACATATCCTGTTGTATGCATCGCATCATGGGATAACGCCAAAGGTAGTACCTTGCACGATGCGACCACAAATTCTTTCATAGGTTCTACATGCATCACGTCGACATCATCGATTGCAACTGGTGCATATACTGTCAACTCTCTAAAATGTTTGATTTGTGAAATATGGTCACTATGATCATGGGTGATCAACAAAGCATCGATATCATCCAAAGAAACACCAACTTCTGCTAGTGCTGTCATGAGATATTTCTTTGTCCCTCCACAATCGATAAGAATGCATGTATGGTCATCACGTACCACACATGCATTCCCCCTAGAACCACTTTCTAAAAGATCTATTCTCATACTTAATACCCATCACAATTTAGATAACCATCACACGGATCGGTGTTGTTGTATGGATCCCCTACACCCACATAGAAGTGGATATGCGGTCCTGAAGCATTACCTGTCATACCTATCACACCAATCTGTTCTCCCTTGTCTACGATCGTACCGACTGGCAATGGAGATGGATCGTTCATATGTGCATAGTATGTATAGAGACCATTGTTATGATCGATCACAACATAGTTACCCGACAATGGATGCCATGCATTCTCCTTGATCACACCGCTATCAGCTGCATACACCTTGCCATAACGATCATACACATTGATGACATCAATGGCTTCATGGTTTGCATAACAGCCCCATCCGCAGCTGATACCAGGGTTATCTGTCGGCCACTGGAAGACACCTGTACCAACCCCAGAATGCTCGGTCGTACCAACATTGATGATCTCATCAACTGGCTGTTTCACATCAACACTCGATAATAGTGTACCTTTCATCAATACACCATTTACCCATGTCTCTTGATACAAAGCATTTCGTGAACCTGGTACACCTTCCTGTACGGTTTGTTGTTCCCCTGTATACATATTCTCATCTTGCACATATTGCGTATCCGGATAGATCTCTTCCGAACGCAATACTTCACGTGTCACATTCACTGTCAAAGGGGAATTGAAGTAAGTAACACACAACTCTTCTCCAGCCTTCAATACCTGATCGATAGACTTAATCTTATCCCGGTTGATATTCATCACCTGTTCTGCACTTAAGCCATAGTTCTTCGCACCAACACCAGCTACCGTGTCATATTCACTGACCGTGTAGTATTCCTTCTTTGTATCATCTCCATACTCCAAGAAATCTAATACTTCTTCTTGGGTCGTACGGATCTCATCTACTGGTGCATATGCAGTATCTACCGATATCGTCTCCGCGATCGATACACCGATATCACGACGGCCATAATCCGTCAATTCCGGTGTTCTCTTGCCGCTTGTCAACAAATTCAAAGACTCATCACTGATAAAGAAACTAAGAAACGTATCCATGGCTTTGTCATACAACTTTTGATCTGATACATAGATACGATCAAAGACATCATTCTCATCCGCAAAAGAGATCATCGTTGCTTCCAAAGTAAACATTTCATTCTCTTCCAAATAAGCAAAGATTTCTTCATCAGCATTGGTATATGTAAACATATTCTGTTCACTTGTTACATAAACATTCTCACCAAAACCTGCTTTGGAGTTGGGATACTTCTTCTCATACTTCTCATGATAAATCTGATCCAGGAATTGATCTAACTTGGTCTTAGAAGAAACGATACCAAGCAGTTGTCCATCTGCATAGATCTTTTGCACTGAAGAAGGCGTACTGCGTATAGACTCCACATGTTGATCAAACATACCTGAAACAGAATCTTTAACAGCATCTGCTGCGACTGCGGGCAGATGCAAAAAAGAAGGCAGAAACATAACGATAAATACGGAGGCCAAGAAACACCCAGCCAATGTTAAGAAACGTTTCATTCGTACGGCTCCTGCTGTCCTGAGATATTGAACAGACTGTTCGTATTTGCCTGGAAGGCAAGATAGATCTTACGGGTAGCACCATTTCTATGCTTTGCGATATTGATCTCCAAACTTTCACTGTTGGTACGTTCTGCTTCTTCTTTGGCTGCTTCGTTATAGTAAGAATCACGATACAGCATCATAACAACGTCGGCATCCTGCTCAATGGCACCAGATTCACGCAAGTCAGACAACATCGGTCTCTTATTCTCACGCTGTTCTACCGAACGAGACAACTGTGACAAAGCGATCACAGGCACATTCAACTCACGTGCTACATTCTTCAAACCACGTGAGATCTCAGAAACTTCCTGCTGACGGTTCTCGCCTGACATACGTCTAGACCCTGTGATCAACTGGATATAGTCGATCATGATCAAAGAAAGACCCTGCTCTGCCTGCAGCTTTCTTGCCTTAGAAGCAATATCCGCTACTTTGCACATGGGGTTATCATCAATGTAGATCTTAGCAGCACGCAGCTCACCAGCCCCTTCATTGACCTTATTCCAATCTGCATCTGATAACTGACCTGTCTTCAAAGCATCACCCTTGATCTGACTCTTGGCACTTAACAAACGCATACCAAGTGACTCCGCACCCATTTCTAGTGAAAAGATAGCCACTGCCTTATCCGGCTGATACATCGCAACATTCATCGCCACATTCAAAGAAACAGCCGTCTTACCCATAGAAGGACGTGCCGCAATGATGATCAGATCACCCGGCTGAAAACCATGCAACGTATCATCCAGCACATCAAAACCAGTCTTCATACCAGTCACATTCGATTTTGTTTCTGACATCTTATGAATGTTATCCAATACACGATTCATCAAAACAGGTGTAGAAACAAACTCACCACCGCTGCGATTATGTGAAACTTCCAGAACAGACTTTTCTGCCAGGTCTAGATAATCATCTACATTCGCCTGCCCGCTCATACCTTCTTCAATGATCTTCTCGCAAGCCTCGATCATATTGCGCATCAAGGCCTTCTCACGAATCATTGCGACATAATTCTTCGTATTGTAACTTGTAACTGCTGCATCCAATAACTGTGTCAGATAACCGATCCCGCCAGAACGATCCAGCATTTGCATATCATCCAACCGCGTTGCCACAGTCGTAAGATCGATTGGTTTTCCTTCTTGGTACAACGCACAGCAAGCCTCATAAATATTACGGTTTGCCTCAAGGAAAAAATCTTCTGGTGCAAGCCCTTCTTCAATCGCAAGACGAGCTGCACTTGGATAGACCATCATCGTACCAAGTAAACTTGATTCAGCTTCCGGGGCAGCAGGCAGCTGCCTTTTCTGTGTCATTGTTCGCTCCCGTTCACACGTACGTTGATCGTACCGATCACACCCTTATGCAGTTCTACTCTAACCTTGGTAACACCCAAAGACTGGATCGGTCTTGGATCCAAGATCTTCTTCTTATCCACATAAATACCTTGTCTTCTCAGATGTTCGACGATCTGTTTTGTAGAAACACTACCGAAAACACGTCCTTCTTTACCAGCCTTGACTGTAAATGTCAGTGTCATCTTTTCCAGCTTTGCGGCCAGTTCTTCTGCCAACGCCTTCTGATGTGCTTCTTCGATACGTGCTTCTTCTTTCTGCTCCGCCAAGATCTTACGGCTCTTTTCTGTAGAAGCTACTGCCATACCTCTCGCAATCAAAAAATTTCTTGCATATCCATCAGAGACCTCAATGATCTCACCCTTCTTACCTACTTTTTTTACATCTTGTTTAAGAATCACTTTCATCGTCTGCTTCCTCCCTGAAATATTCATCTATTGCGGCCATGAGTTCTTTCTTTACACTATCCAGCGAAGTCTTGCTACGCTGCATGGCTGCTGCTGTCATATGTCCACCGCCATGCATCTTTTCCATGATAGCTTGGACATTGATCTTACCTGCTGAACGAGCTGAAATACATGTTTCGTTATCACTATTTGCCAAAACAATCGCTGCTTCTACACCCTTGATCTCCAACAGCTCATCAGCTGCCTGTGACATCATAGATCTAGAAAGTACATGCTTATCATAAGCCGCAATCACAACACCATTGATGTACTGCTCCGCACTTGCAACAACACTAGATTTCAAAGAAAACTCTTCGTATGTGTCCTTCAAGTACTCATTTGCCATCTGGGGGTCTGCCCCATACTTACGTAATACACTAGCGGCATCATACGTACGCGCACCCGTACGTACATGCCATCGATTTGTATCGATCGTCATACCTGTCAACATAAAAGTTGCAATCATATCACTGATATCCACCTTCGCAGATACATACTGGAACATTTCTGTTACCAACTCACAAGCACTCGATGCACCTGCTTCTATATATACCATAACAGGACGGATACCCATCTCTGTACTTCTTCTATGATGATCGATCACGACCACCTTAGAAGCATTTTCTGCCACCTTAGCACCATTAGACTGCTTTAAGTTATGATGATCCGTCATGATCACCAATGTATTTTTACGCAGCTGATTCAAAGCTTCAGACTCTGTCACAAGACTGACCTCTTCTGATAACTGTTGTTTATTTTTTTCCATCGCTGCTGCCAGTTTTTCTTCAATACCGCCAGTCTTCGCAATGATGCATACTTGCTTCTTCAAAGATTGTACGATCTTGGCTAATGCAAAGGCACTGCCCATGCAGTCAAAATCCGCATTCTTATGCCCTGCAATAATAACATTATCACTATTCAAGATCAGATCACGCAAAGTATGTGACATAACTCTAACACGCACACGGCTTCTTTTCTCTGCTGCTTCCGTACTGCCGCCGAAGTACTTCACATCTTCCCCGTATACCTGCACGGCAACCTGGTCACCACCTCTTGTCTGTGCCAAGTCCATCAAACCAGATACCATATCATCCAACTCATTGAAGTCATCTGTACCTCTTGCAAAAGCCATTGATAAAGTAATAGACACTTCCATCTTCTGCGCTGCTTCTCTTACTTTATTCAATACCGAGAAACGATCCTGTAGCAATTCTGCATAGATCTTCTCATTCAAGACCAAAAGATAACGATGATTGGACAGCCCCTTGATCAAGATACCATGTCTTTCACAATATTCTGTTAATGGTGTACGGACAGCTGCACTCAAGATCGCCGATTCACTTTCATCTGCTAATTGCAAGCTTTCTTCATAGTTATCAAAGTTCGTCATACCAACAACAATGCGGTCAGCAGAGAACAGTTCTTCATATTTACGTTCTTCTGTCACATCAAGGAAGAACAACATCGTGACATCACTCTTACGTTTGATCTGATACACACGATCGTCGAGTTTTACATATGTCACATCAGTATCACCGCTTAGGATCGCAGATACTTCCGGCAGCCAAGCTGTCACTCTTTCCCCAATCTTTTCTAATCCTCTTTGTTTAAAAAGATCGCTCATCCAAGTGATGTTGTAATTCTTATCATAGATAACGATACCTACACCACCATAAAGATATGCTTCTTGGGCAGCGGTACCAAGCATATTGCGTACACCTGTAGATTCTTCCAAATATGCATCTTCGAAATGATTGAAGACATAGTAAAGAATACTGCACTCAACGATCAAGAGAAGACCGGCATCGATCACATTCATATCTAAGAGAAAAGAACCTGCCACAAGCAATACGGCTTGCAAAGCAACAGCTGCTATCGCTGCCCGTCTAAGACGTTTGATCTGGTTCTTCATATCGTTTTACTCTCCTCCATCCATTGCCGATGCATATCTGTCGTGATATAGAGAAAACCAAAAATACATGCCAGCATATTCATCATAAATGCTAAGAAACAAAACAAGAAAATCGTCAATTTCTTTGTGCCTGGATGTTTCATTGTAATACATACACATAGACCAATGATACCAAAGATCGTTAGGAAGAAGTAGGAAGCCATGCCAAGACCTTGTAAAGACATTTGCAATACCTCATTCGAAGCTGGGTTCACATTCATGTAGTAGTACAATACAACACCTGCTAAAGCAAGATAACCAGTCCATGCTGGCATATACAACTCTCTAACAGGTCTTCCTGGTTCGATATGAAAACGGAGTCGGCGCAGCATCAGCATGGACAGCATATGTGTAACAAAAGCTTCCATCACACCTGTCAAAACAGCAGCAATCACCATAATCTCCAACAAATAATGATCTAGATTCACCATTGTTGTAAAATCCATGTTCATCGAAGAAGACATACCTGTCACCATTTCTTTATATACATTGATCTCATCTGCTAGATCATACCCAAAGAACTTAGCAAAGACGATCATCGTCAACACTTCCGTCACTGCTCCTAAAAGCATTGTGACCACAAGTACCTTGCCGGTATCTTTCTTCTTGTATATCCCGCCTCCATAGACCATACCGATCAAACTCTCCGCTGCAACATAGAACAAAGTTTGGGGCCACCCTAAGATCACACACAAAAGCATGATTGCAAAGAATACGATCCAACTCTGCTTCATACCGTATTTGGCACTAAAGAATACCATCGGCAATGGCAGAATAAATAATAACGTTCCTTCAAAGAGGCCAGCTGTCTGTCGGTTGATCAACAGCATCGCTCCCATAATGGCGGCAATCATCGCACCGTCTGTCAATTTTCTAACACTGTTATGCATAAACTATCTTTCTCACCATTCATCCCTTATCGGATTTAAATTAAATTATAACACACCCACACAAAACTGCCCCATGGACAAAAAAAGTGAGATGCCTATGCACCTCACGTTTCAGCTACTTATTTAACAGCGTCCTTCAAAGACTTAGAAGCCTTGAACTTAGGAGCCTTGGAAGCAGCAATTTCGATCTTCTCGCCTGTTGCAGGATTGATACCCTGTCTAGCAGATCTCTCAGAAACTTCGAACTTACCAAAACCAGAAACGGAAACCTCTCCGCCATCTGTCAAAGTCTCTGCAATAGTTGCA
This sequence comes from uncultured Bulleidia sp., assembly GCA_963556805.1. Classification (GTDB taxonomy): domain Bacteria; phylum Bacillota_I; class Bacilli_A; order Erysipelotrichales; family Erysipelotrichaceae; genus Bulleidia. The sequence goes on from CAUWCC010000020.1 coordinate 20,137, forward strand.
AACACAGAATTGACAACGTCTGCAGCCTGCTTCTTTGTAATGCCTGCTGCTTCAGCTGCGCGATCAGCAAGATCCTTCTTTGTGATTACGATGATGCTCTTTTCCATTTCGAAACCTCTCCTTGTATGATAATACTGATATATTTTATACACCATACCACTCCATTGCAATGAAAAAACAAGGATTCACATATATTTCACACCTTATTTACCACACACCCTGCAATATGGCAGATCATAGTTTCCTGCAATCTTATAAACCAAACATTTCACCATATCACTCGACAGTTTTCCCTCTGTATCCACCTCATAAACAGGAACATTGCTATACATCTTCTGGAATACTGCCTCATCCTCTAATACAGTAAAGAAATCCAGTTCTTTTCTATCACTAAAATGGGAACCTGGTGTATAGGTACCGCCACTTGTTTGGATCTCTGGATACTTCTCTAGATCTTTACAAGCCATACAGCGACAGATACTAGGGTCTTCTTCTGGCGTCAAGTCATAATGATCTTGATACATAGCCTGATATACCTCAAGACGTTGTCTCATATGACTGAGCACTCTTATAACAAATGCTTTTCCTTCTTCTTGTGATGAACTTTCCCTTACCCACTTTGCATTGAAACACGTTTCCGCAAGTCCCATGATACCGATCGTAGAACTATGAGAAACAAATGTACCTAGATACTTCTTTGTATATGGATAAAGACCTGATAGCAACAATTTTTCCAACACTGTCCTCTTTGTCTTCAAACATCTTGCCGCAAGGTCCATCACACGATCCAATCGTTCCATCATTTCTTCTTCTGTCTGGGAAAGATATGCAATGCGAGGTATATCGATCGTCACAAGTCCTACTGATCCTATCCCGCTTTTTCTATCCGCAAATAAGAAACACGGTGTTCCATCTTGTGCTGCCATTTCATACAGCAAAGCATCGCTCTCATGTTCTTCTTCATCCATATGTACCGCGGGGATCGGATACGGAAAACGCATGCCGTTTGCATCTCCTTCCAGCAATACTTCATACAAACATCTATCGATGAGATCCATCTCTTCTTGACATTCCCCATATAAGATATCTGTTTGTACACCCCCTACTATAGCTCGCTGATCACGCATATCTTCCGGTGGTCTACGGTCTAAGATCACATGGGAATGCGGTACTTGCAAACCTCTTCTTACAGGGGCATTCACTTCATATACAAAAGCCTGCAAGGCTTGTTTGACTTCTTTATACGAAAGCTGATCACTCTTCACAAATGGGGCAAGGTATGTATCAAAATGGTCAAAAGACTGCATACCGGCCCATTCATTCTGCATAACACCAAGGAAGTCTGCCATCTGTACACATAGCGTAGATAAGTGTTTAGCAGGACCACTGCTGACAAGTCCTTCTACCCCGCCGAGACCTTCTTGGATCAGCTTATCTAAAGACCACATCGTACGATCACCCGTTAACATACCTAGATCATGGATGTAGATATCACCTTCACGATGGGCTGTTGCGATCTCTTCATCATATACTTCCGATAACCAATAATTTGCAGTAACAGCACCAGAGTTGGAAAGGATCAAACCACCGATCGAATACCCAACACTGCCGTTTTCTTCTTCTTTTGTCTCTAAATACTGGTCTACGATCTTCTTATAGTCCAATGTCGTATTTTGGATATTACGGATATTCTCACGTTGCTTGCGATATAGGATATAAGCTTTTGCAACATCCGCATATCCAGCTGCAGATAAAACTTTCTCTACACTATCTTGAATATCCTCTACACCAATCGCACCACCTGCCACCTTATCCGCAAAGTCACTAGTGACCCGTAATGCGATCAAATCGATCACATCTTTTGTATATGGCTTCTTGCAGGCATCAAAGGCCTTAGCGATCGCTGCATAGATCTTCTGCAGATCAAATTCCGCTGCTTTCCCATCTCTTTTGATCACATGATATGTATACATATCAGCGTCCCCAGTCTGTATGCCTTGCATACCTGCGAAGGGTCTTCATCATCTTGTCTAATTCCTCTTTATCATATTCACTTTTATCAAAACAACTTATTCTCCAAACATCATTTCCAACCTGTTTTGCGATCTCGATCAGATCATCCATTGTATGTGTCTTTTTGGAAATAACAGTTGTGAACTGATATGGTATAGCGTTCTCTCTCAGCAGACGTATACTTTCTTCAATACCGCTGTAATTAAATGCATCACGGTCTAAACCTACTGTTTCAGCATACTTCTCACGCGTATTCTTGATCGCCATAGAGACAAGATCAGCCAATCCTTCTTGCAATACCTTTCGCAATCTCTCCGGCACAGTTCCATTTGTTTCCAATTTTACGATCAAACCCAGTTCTTTACATTCCTTCATAAAGGATAAAACAGCATTCTGCATAAGAGGTTCTCCTCCTGTTATGCATACCGCATCTAAGAAACATATCCTTCTACGCAAGAATGTCATCACTGTATTTTCTTCGACAAAAGTAGAGTCTTCTGGTACAAAGACAAGATCACGATGCGGACAAAGTGCACATTTAAACCCACATCCAGAGGCATAGACTTCACATGATACAAACCCCTCTAAAGCACGTAAAGACATTTCTTTCATGCGACCGATCCGTAATGTTTCCTCGCATTCACTCGTTTCCAATTCTTTGCTATTATCACAAATTTTTGCCAGCATTTCTTCAAATGCTTCACTATCGACACCAGTAAATACATCGTTTTTAAACCGATTCCGATACTCATATAAAGAAGTCATGATACGAGATGCTTTCTCTGTGGTATATAAACGTCTCACACGTTTATCCTCAAGATCTTGTCGTACTGTCACATAACCACGATCTTGCAGGGTTCTGATCGATTTACTTGTTGTTCCTTTATCTACTTCACCGATCTTTGTCACATCCTGCATTGTGATACCCTCATTCTCATTGATGAAGAACAAGAACATCAACTGTCCCCAACCAATCTGATATTTTTCCATAACCCTGTCAAAATACTTCTGTGTATTACGGTATAAGACAGATAAATGGATCATAAAATTTCCCTGTTCGTTCATAATTCACCTATATTTCTGTTTCCATGATACCGCCGTGTGTGCTCCTGTCAAATGCTTTTAGCAACCATCTTGGCTTCAGGTATAATGTTTGTGATGAGATATGATTTCAGCTTTACATTATTACGTCTCACCGCTTTCTTTTTGGGAGTGGTATTACCGATCTATACGCTCTTTATCACAGCTGCTTCGGCTGTGCTTTTTCCCTTTATGATTCTGATCGTATGTTTGACGATCTATCTTTTGACAAAGACAAGGTATGCACACTGTCGTCCGCAGACCGTGGATAAGATGTCAGGGGAGGAGTTTGAACAATATATGCGTTTTTGGTTTGGAATCCATGGATATCGTAAGATACGGGAAACAAAGACGACACGTGACTATGGGGCAGATCTGATCATGAAAAAAGGTTTGCACACTGTTGTTGTACAAACCAAAAGATATGATCGTAATATCGGCGTATCTGCTATTCAGCAGGTCTCAGCTGCTTTGGATTATTACAATGCCTCTAAAGCGATCGTTGCTACAAATCGCTATTTCACAACGGCTGCAATCAAACTAGCAGAAGTGAATGATGTTGTTTTGATCGATCGAGAAGTCTTATTTGGTATTCCTAAGAATAAGAAATGATCATTGGCCACATTTGGAAATACGTTGACGGTAGGCATTGAGGATATCTAACATATCTTGCAAACAATTCACAGTCGTAAGCTGTGCTTTGCATTGAGCAGCATACGGCATACCGCTCAAATACCATCCTGCCATAGAGCGCATCATATGGATACCGGTATATTCTTCTTCATATGCACATAACTTTTGAGCATAGTCATAACATAGATCGATACGTTCTTCATAACTTGGTTCTTGGTAAGGAAGACCTTTTTCATCAGCTAAGATTTCTTGGATAAAGAAGGGTCTGCCCATCAAGCCACGTCCGATCATGATCGCATCACAGCCTGTTTCTGCATACATCCTATGGACATCTTCTACCGTCCGAATATCCCCATTACCAATAACAGGAATACGCACCGCATCTTTGACCATCTTGATGTATTGATTGTTAGAAACACCTGTATATAACTGGGAACGGGTACGACCATGAACAGCGATCGCATCTGCTCCTGCTTCTTCCATCTTCTTTGCAAACGTATCACAAACGATGTGTTCCTTGTCCCATCCTGCTCGAATCTTGACTGTGACAGGACGATCGGTATTGTCCTTTACAGCTCTTACAATGTCATACGCAAGATCAGGGTGGTTCAATAACCAAGAACCACTATGTGCCTTTAATACCTTTGTCACAGGACATCCCATGTTAATATCGATGATATCACAATCAGTATGTTCGGTTAGATAACGAGATGCTTCTCCCATAGTGATAGGATCAGAACCAAATAATTGTAAAGAAACAGGATGTTCGGTTGGAAATGTACGACACATATCAAATGTCTTTGCATTTTGGTAATGCAAAGCCTTATCACTGATCATTTCGGATACTGTAAGACCCGCACCATAATCATGTGCAATCTGGCGGTAGACAGGGTTGGAAATACCTGCCAAAGGTGCTGCCACGATCCTATTTGCGAGTTCTACTTTACCGATGTGCCACATTTTTCTTTCTTGATCTCCTTTAATTCATCTGGTGTAAATTCATATTTTGTATTGCAATACTGACATACGATCTCAGCTGGTCTTCCTGCTTCGATCAATTCATCCAGATCACTATCTTTTAATGTTGCAAGTGCTTCACTATAGTGCTCTTTTGTACAGCCGCAATGGTATCTTGTATCTCTATGTCCCAGGATATTTGCATCCGGAAAGTATTTATGAATGATATCGTCAATGGACATACCGCTTTCGATCATGGTAGACATTGGTGGTAGTTTGGATGTGATAGCGACACAAGCATCTACTGTCTCACTCTTAGCACCTGGCATCATTTGGATGATCATACCGCCAGCAGCTTGGACATTACCTTCTGGGGCTACTAATACCCCTACAGATACCGCACTTGGGGTCTGTTCACTGACAGTGAAGTAATATGCAAAGTCTTCACCTACTTCACCTGTTTGAAGTTTGACCATACCAGAGAACGGCTCTTTTAGGCCTAAGTCTTTGGTAACTGTCAAGGTACCGTTGGTACCGATGGCTTGACCTACGGCCAAGTGTCCGTCTTCTCTTACAAGGTATAGAGAAGGGTCGGAGATAAAGCCCTTTACATCGCCATTTCCTTTGGCATTGACAAGGACCGTACCAGCTGGTCCATGGCCATTAAAGACAACTGTGATCGTTTCATCATCTTTCTTCAGATCACTTGCCATCAGTGCTGTTACGGTCATGATCCTGCCTAATGCTGCAGCACTTGTCGGCAGACAATGATGTTTAATACGTGCTTCCTCACACATTGCTGTTGTTCTTGCGGCATGAATACGTACTTCTTTGCCAAATGCTTCTGCAATTACGATCTCGTCTTTCATTTGAGCCTCCTTATGATTTTATCATTCAACTTCTTCATCCTGCGTACATCTACTTTGATCACTCTACGATCAGCTGTGATCAAACCATTGCACTCTGTTTCTGTATCTGTCAATTGTGTATAGACACAACCAGCTAGACCTTTCTCAACATATGGCAGGATATCACGTTCAAATAAAGCATTGACTGCTCTATCATAATCACATCTATCGTGGAACTTCTTGTAACCAAATACTTCTTCACTATCACAATGATTCTTCATCTGGTATGCATAGCCGCCGAATTCTGATAGAAATAATGCTCTATCATCCAATTTCGGCATCTTGAATTTCTTGAAGTATACATGATAACTGTTGATATCTCCACATCCTTGATCATGCCATCCTGAGGCACTATCGACCACTCTGCTTGGGTCCAATTGTCGAATACGTGCTGTTATATCTTCACTATCAAACTGTCCCCAGCCTTCGTTGAAAGGTACATAGATACCAACACATACGGTGTTGTACAACGTTCTCACCATTTCGTCTAATTCATGTATATAAGCTTTCCGTGAATGCTCACTTTCACGACCGAATTTATGATGATCTCGGTCATTCATTTCACGTTTTCCAAATACCAATGGGGCTGCTTGGTGCTGCCACATAGAGAAGTGATTGCCACCGTTAGGCATATCCTGCATCACAATCAAGCCGAGGTTATCACAATGCCAATAAAATCTTCTAGAAGCCTGTAAGACATGCATGCGGACCATATTGAATCCCATATCTTTTACTGCTTGTAATTCTTCTTTCAGACCTTGGTCACTGATATACGTACAACCACCATCTGGGGTCATACCTTGGTCTAAGATACCAGATAAGAATAATGGTTTATCGTTGAGAAAAAAGCGTGTATATCCTTGGTCATCTTTTCCAATAGAGAACTTACGCATTCCATAATGCATCATGACGATATCATCTTCTGTTCTGATCTCGACATCGTATAGATATGGATCCTGTGGCGTCCAGGGATGAAATGCCTTCATTGGTATCGTATAGTGCCCATCGATCGTCAGACCTTCATGACGATATCCATCTTTACTTGTGACAGTGATCTTTGCTTGTTCAAATGTACCTGCTAGTTCCATCTCAACAAGACCTCGGTCATAGTCTGGTGTGAGTATGACATCTTCTACAGCATGAGCAGGCAAATCTTCCAACCATACCGTATCCCATATCCCAGCATAACTATGGTACCAGATCCCTTTGGGGTTTAAAGACTGTTTGCCATAGTTAAAGATACCTTGATCTGTTTGATCTGTAACTCTGACCATAAGTGCATTTTGATACTTGATATACGCTGTTACATCAAAGGTAAATGGGTTATAACCACCTAGATGAGAACCTAGTTCCATCCCGTTTAGGAATACAGTACAAACTTGGTCTACGGCTTCAAAATGCAATAAGACTTTCTTCTTACGAGGATCATATGCAAATGTGCGGCGATACCACAAAGTTTCATCCGGCTGTAAAGTCACATCTGTGCCGCTTAATGGTGTACCTAGCGCAAAAGGAACAGCGATCTTCTGCCATTTCGCAGGATCTGTATCTTCTTCTCCTTTTACAATCTGGTATTCCCATGTTCCGTTTAAACATGTCCATCTTTTACGCTGCATTTGTGGTCTTGGATATGCCCATCTTTCTCCTTTATATGTTCCATCCTCTGCCCACTTTGTATATAATGCCATACTTCAATCTTTCCTATCTTTCCTGTGAACTTGTCTCTTTAATGATATAGATCTGACGTTTCTTTGTTTCTAAATAGATCTTACTGATATAGAGACCCATAATACCCATACATAACAATTGCAAGCTTCCTAAAAACAATATGATACTTACCATAGAAGGCCATCCTGCTACAGGGTCTGAGAACAATAATGCACGTATTACAATGAATAACAACGCACACAATGAGATCAAAAAGAAAACAACACCCAATACTGAAGCTGCTAATAGCGGAGCTGTAGAATATGCCAAGATACCATCGATCGCATAAACAAACAACTTCTTGAATGACCACTTTGTCTGTCCCGCACTGCGTTCTACATTCTCATACGATAGCCATGCTGTCTTAAAACCAACCCAAGAGAAGATACCTTTAGAGAAACGGTTATATTCCCGATCTTCTACGATCGCTTTGACCATGTTCTTTCGCATCATTCTGAAGTCTCTTGCTCCATCTACGATCTCTGTTTGTGAGATCTTGTTGATCAGTTGATAGAACTTATGAGCAAACCAAGAACGGATCTTGGGTTCTCCTTTTCTTGTAGAACGGCGGGCTGCTGCACAGTCTAATTCTGGATCTTCATGCAGCATATCCCACATTTGTTTTAACATAGCAGGCGGGTCTTGGAGATCTACATCCATAACTGCTGTATAATCGCCGCTAGCCATCTCTAAACCAGCAAGAAGACCAGACTCTTTGCCGAAATTACGTGAAAAAGATACATAACGTACACGTGCATCTTGTTTATGAAGCCGACGCAGGATCGCTAAGGTATGATCCTTACTACCATCATCCACAAAGCAGAACTCGAGTTCTGCTGGGATATCCTTTGTGTATTTCAATACTTCGTTGTAAAAAATGTCGATCGTTTCCTCTTCGTTATAACAAGGCACGACCAGTGAAAGTTTCTTCATCTCATCCTCTCTTTCTGGTAAGGTACATGCGGATCATCGTCATGATAACAGAGATCCCATGTGCAATACCGGATACCGCAATGATGTGCATCTTCACATCCCCCGCACCCGGTGCATACATTACACTTCCTGTAACTTGAAATGCATAAAGGATGGTAATACCAAAAGATACTGCCGTCATTACCATTTCTGCTGGATATACATGCCAGCCATTCTTTTTACCTTCATCCAATAACCAAGGTAAAGCCCCAGCAGAAAGACATGTAATACCAAGTCCGACCCAAGTCATGCAATAATCTGTTTTGATCATGCAAAACAGCACGACCAAAGCCATAACGATACCACTGCCGATTCCAAGTAATATACTAAATAGTAATTGTTTCTTATCATTCATATTTTTTATTCTAACACAAAAAAGAAAGCACATGCCTTGCGACATATGCCTATACAGCGATCACAAAGACAGATGGTTCTGTACCAGGGTGTCCTAACCAACCAACTGTCAATGTCAGTCTGCTGTCTGGATGAGGTGCTGTAACGATCTCATAACGACAACCTATTTCATTCTTTTCTAAATGATATACACGCTGTCTTGTCTTATCGATGGGTAAGGGTTTATACCCTTCTAAATGCAAGATATGTCCAGCATGTTCAAATGTACATGTGATCACATCTCCAATTACCAGCTTAGAGATATCACACTTCATGCAATATACATGTACAGGTCCTTGGGAAATACATGCATATTCTTGATCGTTGCAAGAGAATGCAGCCTCCTTTCCATTTACTTTTATCTTAAATGCACCGTAGGGCGTATCTAGATGAACTGTAGATCCCTCTTCCATTTTGTTCCCCCTTTTTTTACTTCCCGAATTTACAATCTAAATGCAACGCATCTCAAAAATAGAAAATGACTCATA